>JAICXG010000061.1 GCA_025980625.1 Chthoniobacterales bacterium | reverse complement strand
GTCACAATCAATGACACGGCGCGGTTTCTCGCCGGAATTCCAGTGCTGGAAAGCTCCGCCCTGGCCGGAGCGGAACAGAGCGCGGCGTGGCAAGAGCACGCCCGGGTTTTCGATGAAGCCTGGGCGAAACTGGCGGCGCGCCAGTTCACCGGGATTCGCGACTGGCAGGTGAATTATCTGCCGGACGCTACCCAGCCGCTCTCAGTTGTCTTCTACATGTTTAGCGGCCCAGATTTTCTTTATGCGAATCAGTTCTTCCCGAACGCCAGCACCTACATTCTCGCCGGCACGGAACCGATCGGCCCGCTCCCGGATGTGACGCGCTTCGCCGGTCCGGCGCTGGACGCGGCATTGCAGAATCTGGAGAAATCGCTCAACAGCGTGCTCAGCTTTTCCTTCTTCATCACGAAAGACATGAAAACGGATCTGCAAAACGAGGCACTCAAAGGCACGCTTCCGATTCTTTATGTGTTCCTGGCTCGCGCCGGGAAGACGATCAACGAGGTCAGCTTCATCACCCTCGACCGGAGCGGAGCGCCGCATTCGGCCACGCCTAACGAGAAAGGGAAAGGACTCACACCCGGCGTCCGGATCACCTTTACCGGCGCACCCGAGACACCGCCGCAGACGCTCTACTATTTCACAACCGATCTCTCGAATGACGGTGTTCGCAGTCAGCCTGGGTTTTTGAAATTCTGCGCGGCCAAAGGGATGGGCGCCAGCCTGCTCAAGTCCTCCTCTTACCTGATGTTTGAGAATGGCTTCACCACGATTCGCAATTTTCTTCTCGAACACAGCAAAGCGATCGTGCAGGACGACTCAGGTATTCCGATCAGCGCGTTCGATCCGCAGAAGTGGCAGCTCCGTTTTTTCGGCTCCTACCCGGGCCCGATCGATCTCTTCAAGCAATATTACCAGCCGCAGTTACAGGGGCTTTATCAGCAGAGCAATCCGGCGCCGCTCGGTTTCGGGATCGGTTATCATTGGAGCCCACGGCAGTCGAACCTGATTGTTGCGACCTTGCGTGGGACAGAAGTTTCGCCACTCCAGCCGGTGCCGACGCCGTGAGTGGTCGCTTCCCCTAACGACGACAGCGGTTATTCTCCTGGAATGAGCACGCGCATTTTTTTGATCCGTCATGGCGCGACGGTTCTGACGGCGGAAGATCGGTTTGCGGGCGCGACCGATGTCGAGCTTTCGGCCGAAGGCCGGGACCAGGCGCGGCGGCTGGCGGAACGGCTGAGCCGCGAGCAAATCGCAGCGGTTTACGCTTCGCCGTTAGGCCGGACCCTCGAGACGGCGACAATCATCGCCCAGCCGCACGCGCTCGAGGTCGTTAGGCGCGAGGGCTTGCGCGAAATCTCGCACGGGCATTGGGAGGAGATGACGCGGCGGGAAGTGGAAGAGCGGTTTCCCGAAGAAACCGCCGCCTGGGAGGAGGATCCGTACACGTTTGCGCCGTGCGGGGGCGAGAGCGGCCTGGCGGTGACGGCCCGCGCGCTTCCGGTCCTGATAGAAATCGTGCGCAATCACCCGGACGAGAAGGTGATTGTGGTTTCGCACAAGGCGACCATTCGGTTGCTTCTAAGCTCGGCCCTCGGGTTCGATCCGCGGCGTTATCGCGACAGTCTCGAGCAGAATCCGGCGGCACTCAACATTGTTGATTTTTGCGGCGCGGTGCACGCCCGGCTCACGCTGTTCAACGACACCTCCCATTACACCTCAGCGCAGAGCGCGATTCCCTCCTTGCCAAGGGCGCGACTGTCGAAATGGTGGTCGACACCGAAACCCGACCGCGAGAAACCGACTGCTTGTTAATTGTTCAGCGGACTCGCGCAGCAGGCAGCCAGCTTTGCGATCGCGCTACCGGATCGCGCGGCCAGCCTGGCCGCAGTGATGGAAGGCACACTGTCGCCGCCGGCAACTTTCTGGACCTCCGTCTTTTCGATCCATTCGTCGGTCACTCCCTCGAGGTGCATGAACGCCCTCTTCGCGAGTTCGTCGGGTCTGGTGGTTGGAGCGAGCATCCCAGCCTTTTGCATCTCGTCAGCCGCGGTCCGGACTGAGGATTCGGCCCGCGAGACACTGGGCATGTAATTCAATTTGGAGAGCGCAATGCCATTTAACTCTGGATTGGAAGCGAGATACTTCCTTTCGACGGACATCCTGGCGGCGGCGGCTGGGTTCTCATGGACCCACTTGGCACCTTTCAGAATCGCGCGGGTCGCAGCAGCAGCGGCCTTGGGATTTTTCGAGAGCCATTTGCCGTTTGCGACCACCTCACAGCAATACTCATCCTTATAAGGGGCATCGGCCGCTTCATCGATAACATTCCTTACTTTGCCGCTGGTCAGGAGCATGGTGCCGATCGGTTCTGAATCAGCTACCGCGTCGACTTCGCCTTTGTCGATTGCCAGGCCGAGTTCGCCGGCCGGAAACACCTTCCATTTGATATCCCGGCTGGCATCGATTCCAAAACGCTTCATCGCGCGGCTCGCGAAGACGAAGGGCGGTGTGCCCATGCCGGGGATGCCGATCCGCTTGCCCTTGAGTTGCTCCGGCTTGGTGATGTCGCTTTTAGCTGAAGCCTGGACGCGCAGACAACCGGTATGAACACCCCCGAGGAATCTGACATCAAGTCCCTGCTCGATTGGCTTGAGGAAATACATCACGAGATGCTGGGTGATATCGTAGCTGCCAAGGGCGAGCGAATCCTTATAAGTCTTCCAGTCGCACTTGACCAGTTCCACATCGAGACCTTCTTGTTTAAAGTAACCATTTTCGACGGCGGCAAAGATCGAAGCCTCGCAGGTGAGACCGATCCAGCCGACACGAACCTTCTTTGATTCTTCGGCCGTTGCGCTGCTGAGGAGCAGCGCGGTCAGGATAGCAGCGGTGATAACTTGGGTGGCTTTCATAAACTACTCCTATTGGGTTTTGTCTTTTCGTTTAGAAGCTGATTGTCGCCTGGAAATAGCCGAAATCGGCATCGTCGCCCGGGCCGGTATCTTTAACGTAACCCCCGGCAAAGAAGTGACTATAGCCGGCCCAGATATTGAGGAATTTCACCGGCTGATAGGTAACTAACAAATCGATTTCGTTACCCACATGACTGTCCGCCCCCGGGGTGATCGGCCGCACTTTGGTGACACCGTTCGATCGATACCAGGCATCGTTCGTATTGGCGAGCCAGAAGCTATGAAAGTCAGTCTCCAGACCGACTTGTTTGCATGGCTTCGCCTTCAGACTCAGCTCCAAGTCGTGAATATTTTGCCACGAGAAGAGGTCCATGAAGCCATACTTGGGATGATTTGAAGGAAAGAGGTTTTGAAAAGTCTCGATATCGGTATCGGTCGGGTTGTCATCGCCGGTGGCAAAGTTGTACTCGACCCAGAGTCGCGGCTTCCAAGGCGCTGGAAAATTGTAGCCCGCGCCGACATGAGCAGCGAAGGCAGTCAGATCGAGGTCGGCAACCTGACCGGTCTGAAAGGCGAATTCACCTTCGTATTCCCAGCCATGTAGCTTTTTCGGGTCACCTTTCACCCGGGTCCCGAAAGTTGCGAAGTCAGTCCGCTTACCGGTGAGACCCTTGAAGGTGGCAGGCGAGGTAATGGCGGGAGCGGTCGGGTTCGGCACCTCCTGGTCGAGCAGGAAGACGTAAAAGTCAGTCGTTTGGAAACCAAGAGCGGGAGTGGTGGCGTAAATGCCGCTAAACACCTGGTCACGATGCATCTCACTCCCGTTAAACAGGTCGGAGAGATCGATTGAGTCGCGATAGATATTAACGATGCTGGCGGCGAAAACATCGATCGAAAATTTCGGCTGCACGAACTGGACGCGAGCCGCATCCCAAAAGTTGCTAAAGTTGTTCCAATCGCCGGGACCAACCAGCCGCTCGTCGCCATAAGCCAAAAGCTGCCGGCCAAGCGTGAGGTTAAAGGACTTTGGACCAAGCTGAATGTAGGCCTGGCGCAGGTCGAAGTTGTCATCGCCTTCAGCCCCCAGTGCTTTGGGAATGTCAGGTCGATCGGAAAACCATTCCTGAGCGTCCTGACCTTGAACATAGAATTTGAGCCAATCGTTCGGCTTGATCGCCAGGCCGATTCGGAAGCGGTTAAGCACGAAGATGTCGTCAGTTAAGGCATTATGCGCGCTGTCGAAATCGAAGGTATTGTTGCGCGCCTCGAACCGCAGTCGTTCGTTGATGTCGAGACAAATTTTGCCGCCGTCGAAGCAGAGCGGGTTGGGTTCGGGTTTTTTCTCCATCACCACCGTTTTGGCGGGTGCGGGAGTCGGCGTTGGCGGCCCGCCCCAGGCGCTGAAGCCGGAAGCAAGAAGGGCCGTGAACAAGAGAAGCGCTCTCTTGGGATGCCAACGAGAAGTTGGCGAGAGCAGATCGAGAAGCTCGTGTGAGCGCGCGGCGGGAATGTTGGCAAAACTCATAAGGTTAAGGTGTTTTTGGACTGACAATTTCTCATAATAGGGAAATAAGCTCATCTTATGAAAGAATTTTTATCACTTTTTTGTCACGCGATTGAAAGCATTTTCCATACTACAGCGAAAGGCATGCCGGGGCCCCGATATCCCTCATCTGCGCTCCTTCCCCGAGGTGACTGGCGCGCGTAGCTTTGGTCGCGGGCAGACCGGGCCTCACGCCGATTAGTTTGAAAGGCGAAAACCCGGCGCTGGAGATGGGGCTATTCCAGCTGTTAAACTGCCGGAACAAGGCGGTCGCGGTTGCGAAGCTCGCCAAAGCGCTCGCGCCTGAGATCGCGAAACGGAGAACTCAGAGCACGTAAGGCCGTAAGAAACGCGTGAGTCGGCCAGATGCCTCAGCAAATCTGACCTGGAAAGAGTTAGCTCGAGCTGCCCGCGCCCTGCGATTTCGTTGCAATCAGGTTATCGAGGCTGCGCAAGTTGGCGAAGTTCTCCGCCACGAGTTCTTCGTCTTCCACTCGGATGCCGCAGTCGCTTTCCATGAACGAAACCAGACGAATCAAACCGAGAGAGTCGATTTGCAGCGGCTGATCCGGGTCGGTGACCGGCGGCAGCGGGGCCCGGCTCTCGTTGATATAGTCGATGAGTTTTTGTGGTACGTGTTGCATGTTTGATTTTGGCTGGTTGAGATCTTGTTTCGTTAGGCAACTTCCTCCGCGCTCGCCTCTTTGATCCATTCCTCGGTTGTGCCGACGGGAGAATTTGGCTCCCAGAGGGGCGCCCGCTCGGGATGATAGCGAGAGCCGATCGGAACCGAATAGTCATCCGGATGATCGTAATCGCGCTCGCGCTTAAGCAGCTTGCGAAACGTTAGAATCGCTGGCGACGGCTGGCGTTCGCACTCATAGACCCGGCCGGCAAAGGCATCAATCAACTCGCCGCGATAACGCTGGTGGACAAAGGTGGCGAAGGCAAAAGGCTGCTCCCAAAAGAGATCTACCATGTCTTCGAGGTTGTCGGTTCCCTTTTCGATAAAGCGCTGATACTCGTCAAAAGGATTTTCTTTCTCCCGGTTCTTCCCTTGAAGATAGTCCAGCACATAAGGCACGGCGAACTCAGCCTCACGCAGAGTGGCCGATAGCCCAAAGGAAAAGATCGGATCGATGAACCGATGTGCATCGCCGATGCAGATGAAACCTTTGCCGCAAAATCGGCGGACTTGAAAGGAGTAGTTTGGGATCACGTGGACCGCTTCTACGTACTCGATGTCGGTTGTTCTTCGCGCCAACTCCGGGTTAATCGTCGGCATGTAGCTGCGAAAGAACTCATCGGAGGATTGCTTGTGAGCGGTAAACTCCGCGGTTGGCACGACGAGGCCAATACTCACCACTTCGCTGTCAACAGGAATGAACCACGCCCAGTGATACTTTTTCTTGTAAAAGATCAGAGTGTTGCCTTTGGCCGTTTCGCCCTCATTTCCTGCATCACGAATGGCCCCTTTGACGTGGGCAAAGAACGCGATCTGTTTGTCGTAACTCCCGACATATTTGGGACCAGTGACGCGCTGATTAGCGAGGAAGGTAGCCATTCCCGAGCAGTCAAGGGTCACTTCCGCTTCGATGTCCTCCAGGGTGCCGTCGGGCTTGCGAATTGTCGCTCCGCGCACCGTTCCATCCTCCGCCTGCAAAGGCTTGATGGCGCTTCCGCGGATCATCCTGGCGCCCCGCCGTTCTGCCTCCTGAAGCATGAGCGCGTCGAAATCACTGCGTCGCACGGACCAGGTCGAGCCGAGTTGGAGTTCCCAATTTTCGTCCCGGCGAGATACCGGAATGTACCAGCTGCTACTGCCAAATACCCGCACACCATGCTTGACCGGATACGCCCGCCGTTCCATCTCCTGGCCTAGTCCCAACCTCCGCAAGAGCGCTCCCGCTTCGCCGGTCATGGATTCTCCAATATGAAACCGGGGAAACTCTTCCTGTTCGACAATGATCGGCTGGACTCCTTCTTTCAATAGGAACTGGGCCGCCGCTGAGCCGCCCGGTCCGCCTCCGATAATTAATACATCAGTTTTCATGAATCAGATTCACGTTGGGCAGCTTCACGGTTCATTCGCATTGGACATCCCAAAGCACGTTGTGAACCACTACCCAGTAACAAAAGCATCCCATCCGGTTCGCAAGGCAAAGGCTTCATCTGAAGTCCGCCTCCTTCCGGCACGTATGGCGATAGTGAAAGATCATACCCGATTTGTAAAGAGATTTCCTGTCTAAAGATCGAAAATGACTCGCTGCCGGGTTCAATCGGCGCCCCGCAAGATTCGGCTCCGATTCCATTCGGCTGCCAGGGACAGGAGAAACCCGGGGCATGGTGCGCGATACAGGGTTCGAACCTGTGACCCCTACCGTGTCAAGGTAGTGCTCTACCACTGAGCTAACCGCGCCAATTATCAAAGCCGGCGGGAGGACAAGAGACAAATCGCGCGCCGGAGTCAAGCGGCAAGAGGCGCGCCGCGCGGAAGCGCAAATTCCACCGCAACGGACAAGTTCAGGCCGCGGCCTGGGCGACTTCTTTCGGGCCGATGATCCTCACCGCTTGTTTAAGTTGTTCAACCTTGAGCGGCTTCTTTAACACCGTCACCGGCCCACGCGCCAGGATCCGGTTGAGCATCTCGCTGTCGGGATAACCGGTAATCACGACCACAGCGAGTTGCGGATCGATCTCCTTCGCCACGTCATACACATCGTCCGCGGGACCGTCAGGTAACTTCAAGTCGAGAAAAAGAAGATCGAATCGCTGTTTCTCCAGCGCGCTGATTGCTTCTTTCACCGTCCCCACGACGACGCGGCTAAACCCGATCTTCTTCAGAAAAACCCTGAAGAGGTTTTGCAGACTGGTGTCATCATCGACCACCAGTACGGTCGGCTGACCCGGGCGATCCTCCTTCAGGATATCTCGATCAAGTGAATCTTTTTTGATTCGCCAGCGCCCGCCAATCTGAATCGCGGGCAATTGGCCTCGTTGCACAAGATAATACACGGTGGGTAAAGGGATCCGCAGGTATTTCGCGGTCTCCTTAACCGTCAGTAAATTGTGCATGGGTACAGTCAGCAAAATTCGGTCGGCAAACGCAACACTTTATTGCCTAACCATCGAGAATCATAAATTTCAGAAAGCATGTCAATCCTCTTGTTTTGTACCCGCGCCGTAAACTTTTGCCCGCCCCGCAGGTTTGCGACGAAGCGATGCGGAAACTTGCATCCCGTTCCGGAACCCAGCCCGATTATCTCATGTCGACCTGCCGCACCAACCGCGACGATCGTTGCTGGACAAGGTGTGAGCCGGGGTGGACTATTCGCAACTTTATGAGCGCCCTCTTTTTCAAACGGTTTTTGCAAAAGCCGTTTCAGATCGCCTCGATTGTTCCCAGCTCAAAAGCACTCGTCGAGCGCGTCGCGAGCAAGATGGATTTCGGCGAGCCGCGCGTCATTGCCGAATACGGCCCGGGTGAGGGTGTACATTCGCGCGAGCTCGCCGGCCGCATGAGCGGCGATTCGCAGCTGTTTCTTTTTGAACTGGATCGTGCTTTCTCGCGCGATCTCGAGCGGCAGTTTGCCGATGATCGGCGTGTTCACGTTATCAATCGCGACGCCGCCACGCTCGCCGAGGAACTGTGCCGTCGTGGCATCGCGCAATGCGATTACATTCTTTCCGGCATCCCGTTCAGCATCCTCGAGATCAGGAAAAAACGTGCCCTGCTCCAGGATACCTACGACATCCTGAAACCCGGCGGCGCCTTCATCATTTACCAGGTGACCAATGAGCTGCGGCAACACGCCACCTTCTTCGATCGCGCCGAATCGGAGTATTGCCTGCAGAACATCCCGCCGATGTTCATCACTGTTTTCCACAAAGCTCAGACGCGGAATGGCCACGTCCGCCCCGCCGCCGCTGCGACGCGTAAAATTTCTCTCTCCCGCCGCGCATGACCGCCTGCCGCACCCGGATCGAGAAAGATTCGATGGGCGAGATGGCCGTGCCCGAATGGGCGCTCTGGGGTGCTTCCACCGAGCGCGCGGTGCTCAATTTTCCGATCAGCGGCTGGCGCTTTACCCGCCCATTCATTCGCGCGATCGGTTTGATTAAATGGGCCGCCGCCCAGGCCAATCATGATCTGGGCTTGCTCGATGCCGAAAATAGCGCCCTTATCGTCCAGGCGGCGGAGGAAGTCGCCGAAGGCAAACTCGACGAGCATTTCCCGCTCGACATTTTCCAGACCGGCTCCGGCACGAGCACGAACACGAATGCGAACGAAGTCATCTCGAATCGCTGTTGCCAGCTCAACGGCAAACCAATCGGCTCCCGTGAGCCGGTTCACCCTAACGACCACGTCAACATGGGCCAGTCGAGCAACGACGTCATTCCCTCCGCCATCCACATCAGTGCCGCCGAACAGCTCAAGCATTGCCTGATCCCCGCTCTCGAAAAGTTAGCCGCCGCCCTCGCTGCCAAAGCGGAGGAATTTCACGACGTGATCAAGATCGGCCGTACCCATTTGATGGATGCGACGCCAGTCCGGCTCGGCCAGGAATTCGGCGGTTACGCTCAGCAGGTGCGTTTTGGAAAGCGGCGCGCTCAGGATGGAATCGAGGCGCTCAAGGAGCTGGCACTCGGCGGCACGGCCGTCGGGACCGGACTAAACCGGCATCTGAAATTTCCCGAAAAAGTGATGCGCCACCTCGAGCAGCGGACCGGGATTGCGTTTCGCGAAGCGCAGGATCATTTCGAAGCGCAAGGCGCCAAGGACGCCGTCGTCGAGGTCAGCGGCCAACTGAAAACGATCGCGGTCAGCCTTTTCAAAATCGCCAACGACATCCGCCTGCTCGGCAGCGGCCCGCGCTGCGGAATCGGTGAAATCCAATTGCCCGCCACCCAGCCGGGCAGCTCGATCATGCCGGGCAAAGTCAACCCGGTGATCTGCGAATCGATGATGATGGTTTGCAGTCAGGTCATCGGGACAGACACGACCATCACCTGGGCGGCAGCAAACGGAAATCTCGACCTCAACGTCATGATGCCGGTGATCGCGCACAACCTGCTCGAAAGCATCCGCATTCTCAGCAACGCCGCCGATAACCTCGCGCAAAAGTGTGTCAGCGGGATCGTCGCAAACCGGGAGCGCTGCAAGGAACTGATCGAACTTTCGATGGCGATGGTGACCAGTCTCGCTCCGAAGATCGGTTACGATCGCGCTGCGGAGATCGCCAAGGAAAGCGCCCGCACCGGGAAGACCGTGCGCCAGATTTGCCTCGAGCAAAAAGTGTTGCCGGAAGCGGAACTAAACGCCGCCCTCGACCCGGTGGCGATGACAGAGCCGGGCGGTGAAGGTTCGGCCGGCGGTTAGCCTAACGAGTTCCATCAGCATGGTCGCCAACGTCAACAGCCCGCATTTCTCGGGCGGAGCAAACATCGCGATCAAGTGTCCCTACCACACCTACGAGCAGACGATCGCGTTTTATCGCGACACCCTCGGCCTCCCGCTCATCGAGGAGGAACCGGAAGGCTGCATTTTTCAATTCGGACCCGTCCGGCTCTGGATCGATCGCGTCCCAAACCTGAGTCATCCCGACATTTGGCTCGAGCTGGAAACGAACGACACCGAGAGCGCCGCCGCCTATCTCAAGGCGCATGGCATCGCCCGCCGCGACGAGGTCGAGCAACTCCGGGAGGATTTCGACGGCTTTTGGATTTCCGATCCCGCCGGCGTCATCCATCTCGTCATCGGCGAGGAAAGTTGATCCGTCCGCCTAACGAATTTCCGCCATCTCGAAAAGCAGATCCTCGAACGTCGGCTGAAACGCCCCGCTCTTCGTCGCGCCGATCGCAAATCGCGGGCTGATCTCGCTCTGTTCGGCGCAGAAAATCTCGATCTCGCGCCGTCCGTTTTTCTCCAATTCCGCGCGGACTGTCTGCGACGCGAGGTCGGGCGAATTGCAATCGCGGCTCAGGTGCCCGAGCACGACCCGCGCGAGTTTGCCCGAGAGCAATTGCGCCACGACCGCGGCGGCGGCGCCGTTCGAGAGGTGGCCGTGCCGCGACTGGATGCGCTGCTTCACCGGCCAGGGCCGATGCGGATCGTTCTGCAACATCTTTTCGTCGTGATTGGTTTCGATCACGAGGGTCTGCACCTCGCGCAGGCGTTCAATCGTTAGGCGGGTGGCATGTCCGAGATCGGTGACGAAGCCAAGCGCGCTCTTCCCGACATGAAACGTGTAACCGACCGGCTCAACTGCATCGTGCGGCACCGGAAACGTTTCGACCATGATATCGCAGATGGAAAAACTCGAGCCGGTACGAAAGATGCGCCAGTTGCGATGTTCCCCTAACGAACAGAACCGGACTGCCTCGGCCGTGAGCGCGTTGCAATAAATCGGCACCTCGAATTTGCGGCAAAACACCTCCAGTCCGCAGACGTGATCGCCATGCTCGTGGGTGAGAAAAACGCCGTCGAGTTCGTTAGGGGTGATCCCGCAGAGCGCGAGCCGCAACATGAGTTGGCGCGCGCTCAAGCCGCCATCGACGAGCAGCCGGCAATGTTCGGTTGCGACCAGGGCGCTGTTCCCCGCGCTCCCGCTCCCGAGCATCGTCAGGCTAAACATTTCCGATTACGTAGCCAATCCGCAGCGCGAGCACAAACAGAAAGCGATTTCGACAGCGCTTCGATTTCGGATACGATTTTGATTGATGGATGAAATCGATCTCGCCGGTCTCCGACGCGAATACGAAACCAAGGGTTTGCGCCGAGCCGAGATGCATCCCGACCCGCTCGAGCAATTCGCGACCTGGTTTTCCACCGCGGTGAATTCCGGCCTGCCGGACGCGAACGCGATCGTGCTTGCGACCGCGACCTGCGATGGAAAACCATCCGCCCGCGTCGTTCTGCTGAAAAATGTGGACCCGCGCGGATTTGTTTTTTTCACGAACTATCTGAGTAACAAAGGGCGTGAGCTGGAGGCGAACCCGCAAGCTTCTTTCGCGGTCTACTGGCAGCCGTTGGAGCGACAGGTTCGCGCCACTGGCCGAGTCGAAAGAACTTCACGCGAGGAATCCGAGATTTACTTCCACTCACGGCCACGCGGAAGCCAGATTGGAGCCTGGGTCTCGCACCAGAGCGAGGTCATTGATGCTCGCAGAATCCTGGACGCGCGGATGGCAGAAATGACGCAGCGATTCGCAGCCATGGATATGATCGACTTGCCGCCGCATTGGGGCGGTTACCGCATCACCCCGGTGGAGATCGAGTTCTGGCAGGGCCGCGCCAACCGTTTGCACGATCGTTTTCGCTACACCCGGCAGAAGGATGGCTCCTGGTTGCTCGAGCGGCTCGCGCCTTGACTCGTTAGGCAAACCCGGCACGGGATCTCCCGGCGTCGCCTTACGACGAACGCCGGGATTACAACTCACTAGAACCCGATCGACACGCCGGCGTAGCCGTTCAGCCGCGGGGCCGGTTCGATCCGGCTGCCGAAGACACGCGAGTAATACTTCTCATCCGTCAGATTGGAAACCCCGGCGAGCAAGCGGCAGTGTTTGGCAAAATAGTATTCGGCCGCGAAATCAATCGTGAAGTAAGCCGGGATTTTTGCCGGCACCAGCACCGTCCCGTCAGCCGCCGTCGCGGGCAGGTTGGAATCCTGGAAGAACTGCGACGAAACTGAAGTCGCGCTCAGGCGAAAGTTATAACACTGATCCTTGCCGAAGGTGAGCGCCGCTTTCACGACCCATTCCGGCGCAAAAGCCGGTTCCTTCCCAACCTGGTTCGGGATCTCGCTCTCGGTAAACTCAGCATCGAGCCATTGCAGGTTGCCGGAAACCGTGAGGTGGTTACCGCCAAAATTCGCCGAGTCGAATAGCTTGAAAATATCGTAAGCGACTTCCCCTTCAAAGCCACGGTGCCTCGTACTGCCGCTGTTAATCAGGATGGTGTCGTTATTGATCCCTGGGTTCAGGAAGACGGTCTCGGTGCGGTTAGTAAATTCCATCCAGAACAAGCCGACATCGTACCAGAGCCCTGGGATCGCCTGCGGCGCGCCGTGCACACCTAACTCAAAGTCGAGTGACTTGAATGGGTCAGAAGGATGACCCGGAACAAAGGTGGGAGAGAAGGGCGAGACCACATCGAAGAAGCGAGTCGGCCGCCAGCCGGACGAAGCGCTAAAGTAAGTCTCGTTGCCATGCCAAAAGTCGTTGCCCAAACC
>JAICXG010000142.1 GCA_025980625.1 Chthoniobacterales bacterium | reverse complement strand
GTTGAGCGCAAGAAAATCACGTAGCCGCATTTGTGCCACGGCCGGTCGGGCGGCGAAGGCGCTTTCACGAGAGACTTTGGCGAACCGATTCCACGGACAAGCGTCGAGACAATCATCGCACCCGTAAATCCGATCGCCGATGAGCGGCCGGAGCTCGAGCGGGATGCTGCCCTTCATTTCAATCGTCAGGTAAGAAATGCAGCGGCGGGCGTCGAGTTGGTGCGGCGCCGTGATCGCACCGGTCGGGCAGGCAGTGATGCAGCGGTTGCACGATCCGCAACGGGCGATCTGCGGAGGATCGGGCGGCAGCGCGAGCGTGGTGAGAATCTCGCCGAGAAAGAACCATGTCCCGAGCTCGCGGTTGAGCAGCATGGTGCTTTTGCCCTGCCAGCCGATTCCCGCTTCGGCGGCAAAATCGCGCTCCATCACCGGACCGGTGTCGACGTAAACTTTCTGCCTGCCGCCGGCGTCGGCGAGAAAGCGCTCGAGCGGGCGAAGCTTTGCCTCCATCAGTCCGTGGTAATCATCGCCCCAGGCATAACGAGCAATCCGGCCGCGGCCTGTCTCGTTAGGGCCTAACGAATCGCCCTGCCAGTAATTCAACGCTACGACCACGATGGAGCGCGCACCCGGCAGGACATTTTGCGGATCGGCGCGTTTCCCCGCGCTTCGCTCCATCCACTCCATCTCGCCGGCCGCGCCATTCTCCAGCCAGGAGCGAAATTCCCTGGCGTGCCGCGGCCCTTCCGCCGCTGCAATTCGGCAATCATCGAACCCCAGCTCACCTGCGCGCCGGCGTAACTGCGCCTTCAATTCAACCGGCGAGGCCGAGCGATTTTCGGATGGATTCTGCAACTTCATCATGAGTCAGCGAAGAGGTGTCGACAATGAGATCGGCCGCTTGTTGATAGAGTGGCGCACGCTCCTGCAACAGCGCTTCGATCTGCGCCGCCCGATTTTTCACGGGGAGGAGTGGGCGATCGTATCGATTCACGAGCCGCGCGGATAAGGTAGCAAGATCGGCCGTCAGGCAAACTACTGTCCCAAGTTCACGCACACGGCGGATGTTCTGCGATCGCAGCACGGCGCCGCCGCCCGCGATAACGATCGCGCGCTGAGTTGCGTCGAGTCGCTTCAGAGCTCGAGTTTCTTCGTCGCGAAACCGCTCCTCGCCCAGTGTCGCAAAGATTTCCGGAATCGACATTTCGAGCGCGCTCTCGATCATTTCGTCGGTGTCAAAATGCGGCCAGCCTTGAGCGCGCGCCAGACAGCGGCCGACCGACGATTTGCCGGTGCCCATGAACCCAATCAGCACAATCGAACGAGGCGCGCTCTGCACTCAGGTATTATGTGGTCAGATCAGACAAAGGGAAACTGGGGGCACACATCTCAGCCGCGACCCAGTCCTGCGTTGCAAAGGGGAAATTCAGTCTCGACTTTCAGGAGAGAAAGCGGAAAGGAAGGGGCTGCACTTATGTCACAATGTGATCGAACGTGCACTCAGCGGAGCCCGCGACGTCTGGCTTCCGATGACTACTCAGGCTTAGGCTTGATATTGAGGAAAAGAAACCCATTACCGGCACGAGATGCAGAACTTGGGCAACGATATCACGATTAACATCATCGCCTCGATTATCGCCTCGGGTGTTCTCGTCGGGGCCGGTTATCTCTGGGGCAAGTACAAGGAACGCCGCCGTTTTGGCCGCCGGCTCGAGGAGTACGACTTCTACCCTTACACCATTAACCGGGACAATTTTCCCGAATTCAATCTCAAGGACTTCCGCCTCGGGATGCATTATTTCCTTAAGAACACTGATCCGACGGCCGCCCGCCAGCTTATTTTTATCGGCGAACAGAATAGTGTCCGCACCCGGCTCGAACCCTCGGAGCAAAAAGTCTACGCCCGGCTCTTCGAGAAATATGATGGGAAGAAAATCGCGGACGACACGAGCGAATACCTCGAGAACTTTGCTCGCCTTGTGCGACTCATCGGCAAATCCTTTCCTAACCTCGGGATCGAGGTCCTGCTGCATGACTTATCAAACCCGTCCAATTCCCTTATTGGGCTCGAAAACAATGTCACTGGACGTCATCTCCGCGACGGCACGACCAACCTGGTCATAGACCTGAAAAAGCGCCAGCTCGCGCACGAAGAGAAGTTGAATTATGAGCTCAATATCGGCACCCGAAAGTTCAAGTGCACAACCATCCCAATCATTCGCAAGGAGTACGGAGTGGTCGGCGCGATCTGCATCAACGTCGATGTGAATTATTTAACCGACGAGGTCCTGCTGTCTCATGAGAAGGTTGTTTCGTTTTTCCAGACCTTCTGCCGCACAGATATGCAACTGGATGAGAACATCCTCAGCCGTGACGAATATGCCAAAGCTTTAAAGGGCAAACGCCACTTCAAGGATGAAAGCGTATCCTGACATTGGTCCTGTGTCTTTGCTTCCGATCTACTGATACACATGACTAAATCTATCCTGCGGCTACTGGCAGTCACCCTTACCACGCTGGCGTTGACCGCCTGCGAATCCAGGACTGGCGAAATCATCGAAACGACTCAGGCCGCGCCCACCGGCGCCGCGGCTAAGCCGACTCCGAGCAAGCTCGACGGCAATGTCTTGGCAACTCCAACTCCTGCCGGCAGGTAACTGATCCTGGTCAGTTAGGAGTGGGTGTTGAGGAAGAACCAGCGCTTACTGCTTATCGTCGGTGGGCTGGTTCGTGCCGCTACTGTCTGGTTGCCGCGTGCGATCTAATCGGTCGAGCACCTCGCGCAGCATCTCTTCCTGTCGCGCAACTTTTGCCGCCAGCGCCTCAACATTTGCGTGCTCTTTCAGGAGTTCATTCAGGAGCATCGCGTTCACAGCTTCGTAGCGCACGGTGTAGAGCTCGCCCGTTTCGTCCCGTACGACCAACTCCGGTGCGACCTGAGCCACCTCTTCCGCCACCAGGCCAAACTGTGTCAGTCCTTGCGGATCAAATTCCTTCTTGTAACGAAAGGTGACGGGTTTGAGCGCCCAGATCACATCACTCGCTCCGGCCATTGGTCTGATTTCTTCTTTGTAACGGGCAGACGAAGTCACAGTCCCAAGATGACCTTTGCTATCCACATAGACAGCCGCGCCGCCGCTGACTGTCGCCCCGGATATTCCGGCGATGTAGGTCGCGCTTTGCGCCCCGCGTGTCCCGATGCGGATCTGACCGGACTCACGCGGCGCGCCACTGGCACCGATATAAATGTTACTGTCACCGATCATAAGATTCGCGCCCGCCTGGTAACCCAGGGCAATATTGTTACTCCCACTGATAGTGTTAAGGAGCGCGTTTGAGCCGCTCGCGGTGTTGTAAGCGCCGGTTGTGTTGGTCATGAGGGCGGCTACCCCGTCCGCAGTGTTGCTAAATCCAGTCGTGTTAGCGGCGAGCGCGTTGACCCCGCTGGCGGTGTTTGCGCTTCCGCTCGTGTTATTGGTGAGTGCGACATCGCCAATTGCAGTGTTAACTGACCCGCCCGTATTGGCCAGAAGTGCGTCTTTGCCTACGGCGGTGTTCGCGATCCCGGTCGTGTTCGCGGATAAAGCATTGTAACCATTCGCGGTGTTGGCGCCGCCGCTGAAGTTTGCGAGTAAAGCGCGGGAGCCAGTGGCCGTGTTGTAATCGCCCGTGGTGTTGCTGAACAGTGCATTAAAACCGAGAGCGGTATTGTTCGCGCCCGTCGCGAGGTTAAAGAGCGCGTCAGTTCCTTCCGCAGTGTTGGCATTGGCATAGCCGCCATCGGGCGGCGGACTGACCGCCTCCGCGGGTGGGAGAAATCCCAAGAGCAGCAACGAAAGAACATGCAATGTAATTGTGAGGCGAAAAGTGAGAATCATAACTGGCCCTGTATTGATTCGCGATTCTCTCACTTTGCCGTTTTCGCGGCTACAAGATTCGCCGGCAGATACGATGCTTTGAAGCGAAACGCCCGGATTCCTTCGGGCCCGATGTGAGTTATGAGCCGGCCACACATCCAGCCTCCAGGTTCGGAAAGATTGGCGCGGGTTGAAATTGCGGGTGAAGGTGGAGCATGAACATCAATACTCTGATTCACCGTGCTAGCTTGATCCTGCTGGCGGGCGCAGCCTTTGCGGTTATTACCGGATGCGCCACTGCGCCGGCTCCCTCACCGATGGCCGCACAGGGCGGGCAACTTATGATTACGCGGTCGTTCAATCTCGCCGGCTTCCCGCTCGCGCTCCTGATTGACGGCCATCGAGTGGACACGCTCACCTTCAACCGCGATTACTCCGCACCGATTGCTCCTGGCCCGCACACCTTGAATGTGCAACAAATTCCATACAGGGGGCGTACCCAGGGCCACCCGCTGCACATCGTCGTGCAAAATGGGCAGACCTACCACTTCACCGCGATCCGAGTGGGACCGACAGTGGTCCTGCAGTAAAATTCTTCGGCTGGCACTGCTAAACTTGGCAAATGGCGATTGCTTCGGTTAACCCTGCAACTGGAGAGACGCTGCGAGAATTTTCAGCGCACACCGAGCAGGAGATTGAAGAGAAGCTCGCAGCCGCCGAACGCGCGTTCCGATTATATCGGACGACGGCCTTTGCAGAGCGCGCGACAATTCTGTTCGCCGCGGCCGATCTTCTGCGCGCGGATGCCGAGACTCTGGCGCGCACGATCACGCTCGAAATGGGCAAGCCAATCGGCGCCGCGCGCGACGAAGTGCTCAAATGCGCTACGGGCTGTCGTTACTATGCGGAAAACGGCCGGCGTTTTCTGGAAGAAGAAGTCATTCAAACAGAAGCGGCTCATAGCTCGGTCCGCTGGCAGCCGTTAGGCGCGGTCCTCGCGATTATGCCTTGGAATTTTCCTTTCTGGCAAGTCTTCCGCTTTGCCGCGCCGGCTCTGATGGCGGGGAACGTTGGTCTGCTCAAGCACGCGTCGAACGTTCCACAATGCGCACTCGCGATCGAGGACCTGTGGAGTCGCGCGGGAGCCCCGCCGGGAGTATTTCAAGCCTTGCTCGTCGAATCGAAACAGGTGCCAGCGCTGATCGAGGATCGCCGCGTGCGGGCAGTAACGCTGACCGGGAGTGATCGCGCCGGCAGCGAAGTCGGCGCCAAGGCTGGTCGCGCGATCAAGAAATGCGTTTTGGAGTTAGGCGGGAGCGATCCTTTTATCGTTATGCCAAGTGCTGACTTAAAGGCTGCGCTTGCGACCGCGGTGAAGGCGCGTACCCAAAACAGTGGACAATCGTGCATTGCCGGAAAGCGCTTTCTCATTGCCGACTCAATCTACGACAAGTTCGTTAGTCAGTTCGTCGAAAGGATGAAAGCGCTCAAGCTGGGTGATCCACTCGATCCAGCCACCGAAGTGGGACCGCTTGCGACCCCGGCGATTCGGGAAGGCGTGCATGAACAGGTGGAGAAATCGATCGCCGCGGGCGCAAGACTCCTGACCGGCGGCCAGCCAATAAAAGGGAAGGGCAATTTCTATCCGCCAACTGTGCTGGCGGAAATCCCGCGGCAAGCGCCGGCATTTCGCGAGGAAGTCTTCGGCCCCGTGGCGTTAGTCTTCCGGGTCGCTGATGCGGCGTTGGCGATCGCGCTCGCAAACGAAAGCGAATTTGGGCTGGGTGCGAGCGTCTGGACGACAGACGAACAGGAGCGGGAGCTCTTCGCCCGAGAACTCGACTGCGGGATGGTCTTCGTCAACGCACTTGTCGCCTCGGATTCGCGGCTGCCGTTCGGCGGTGTGAAGCGCTCCGGTTATGGGCGAGAGCTAGGCTCGTTAGGCATTCGCGAATTCATGAACGCGAAGACGATCTACCTCGCCTAGCTCGTTAGGCAAAGCGCGCGTTGCAAAGTGTCAGGTCCAATTAACTGCTTCCAAACTGGTCTTCCTTCTTTTTGAAGAAGACGTTGAAAGTGGTGAGCGATCCGTAACAGCGGGTAATATATTGTTGCAGCTCGACTTTGTCGGCGTCGCTTAGCTTCTCATTCGCGTTAACCTTCTGTTCGAGCACGCGCAGATTGTTACGGATCATTACGATCTTATGGAAAAAGGTTTCCAGCGGCACCTCCTTCGCCTGGAGCGAAGTATCAGCCGGCTGAAGGACGAGCGTGCCTCGCTGCCAGCGCGTCGCCAGTCCTTCGACGAGCTCGTCTGATTTCTCGAGCCCGAGCGCGTCGATCATCGCCTGTGCGGTCTCACGAATGAGCCCAGAGAGCGGCATCTGCATTTCCGTCAGCCGCGCGGTTGGCTCGGCAACAGTAAAATCGCTCGTCGCCGGGTCAACCGTGCGCGGCGCGTCATCGAAGCTGATATCGGCAGTATGCTCAGTCAGCGCCTTAACCGTTCCGATCCCGTGATGCGGATGCCGCACGCGCATCCCGATCTGCAGATTTTGGACTGGAATTCCCATCACAATCAAACTGCGGCCTCAGCCGATCTGCGCAACCGTAAGCTGCGTTTGAGGTTTGGACGATTCTAATTGCGGCGCCTCCCGCGCGATCGGTGTAGTCCGGGCGCAACTTGACGAAGTGCGCGAGCAAAAGTAATTTCCACGCCTAGTCCGTGGTGGATTGGAGTGGGAGCCAGTGTCCCACTCTTTTTTGTCGGCGGACGAGAAAGCTATGAACGCCGAATTCATCGCCATGCTCGATTACCTGGAGCGGGAACGCGGAATTAAACGCGAAGTCCTGATCGAGGCGGTCTCCAATGCGCTGCTCTCCGCCTCGAAGAAGAGCGTTGGCGCTTCGCGCGATCTTCACATCGACATCGACCCGAAAACCGGCGAAATCCGCGCGCTCGCCAATCTGCTGGTGGTGGAAAAGGTGACCAATCCGCAGGACGAGATTTCGCTCGAGAAAGCCCGCAGGATCAAACCCGAGGCGCAGGTCGGCGAAGCAGTCGAAGTGGAAGTGACGCCAAAGAATTTCGGCCGGATCGCCGCGCAGACCGCGAAGCAGGCGATGATGCAACGCATCCGGCAAGTCGAGAAGGAGATGATTTACGAGGAGTTCAAGGATCGTGCGGGAGAGATCGTGAGCGGAACGGTGCGACGGTTCGATCGCTCGGATGTGATTCTGGATCTGGGAAAATTCGAAGCTGTCATGCCGCAGCGCGAACGCGTCGTGGTCGAGGATTACAACGTCGGCGACCGGTTGCGCGCGTATGTGGTGGCGGTCGAGAACGGCGCGCGCGGCCCCGAGATTATCGTCTCGCGCAGCCATCCGAATTTTGTCCGGCGACTTTTCGAGCTGGAAGTGAGTGAGATCGCCGACGGCACGGTCGAGATCCGCGGGATTGCGCGCGAAGCCGGCTATCGCACGAAGATCGCAGTTTTCAGCGCGAACCCAAAAGTCGAT
>JAICXG010000051.1 GCA_025980625.1 Chthoniobacterales bacterium | reverse complement strand
AGCAGATCCTCCGGAGTCACCTTGCCTAACGAGTCCAGCATCCGCACCCGTTTCTCGTAATCGACCGGCCGGCGATTGTCCGGATCGACCAGGCTGAAGTCCCAGATTTCATTTCCCTGGTAAATATCCGGCACTCCGGGGACGGTCAGCTTGAGCAACGTCTGGCTAAGCGCGTTGATCGCGCCGGCCCGCGCGACCTCCTCGGCGAAGGGAAGGAAGCTCTCGAGAAAGCGGTTCTTCGGCGAACGATCCAGAATCCGGGCGACAAATTCCGCCATCGCCGAATCCCAGGGCTCGTTAGGCTGGACCCAGCTCGTGTTCAGCTTGGCTTCCTTCAAGGCTTTGGCCGTGTATTGCTGGATGCGGCCGACATATTCGCCGTGCGCTTGCTCGCTCAGTTCGCGAAAAGGCTCGAGCGGCCAGCTCCCGAGCAATGTCTGGTAAAGCAGGTATTCCTCATTTCCATCTGGCGCCTGATTCTCGTCGATCCGTTTTTTCCAGCGGCGGTTGAGCATGCGCCACTTGCCTAACGATCGCCGCCATTGCTCCGGCAATTCCGAAATCACCGCGATCCGCGCCCGCACATCTTCGCTCCGTTTCGTGTCATGCGTCGAAGTCGCGAGGAGCGTCGCCGGCCAGTTCTCCAGTCGATCGAGATTGTGCCGATGAAATTCCTCCAGACGCAGCCCGAAGCGCTCCGGTTCGCCTCCGACGTCATTTAGCGCGGTGAGCCGGTTATAAATGTAAAAGGCGGTGTCCTCCAGCCCCTTCGCCATAACCGGCCCGGTCGTCTGCTGGAATTTCAGCACGAAGTGGACGTGCTCGGCGCGATCTTGCTGATCGAGGTTTTCGGGAAAGCGCAGGAGCAAAATGTCGCGGAGAAGATTGAAGACCGATTCCTCGATTGCCGGGTTGCGCCGTTTCGCGGCCGCGACTGCGCGCTCGATCACGGCGCGGTCCTCCTCACAGACCGGCCGGTCGGGAGCAACATAAGTGCGGTAAACCGGGAAGCAGGCAATCGTCTCGCGGACGGCGAGGGTGAGGACATCGAGGGTGTAATCGCGATACCACCGATTTTTCTCCGAGAGCCGATCGAACATTGCGCCGAGCACATTGATGTCGTTGGCGAGCGCGAGCCGCATCACGAGCCGTTTCTTCGCGTAAACGAGATGGCCGAAATGGAGGTTGTGGCCGATGAACCTGTGATATCCGGTCGTGATCGCGCGCTCGGCCGAGGGATCGATCAGTACGCCGATTGCGTCGTTTAAAAAATCGTAACCGGTCGTGCCGTGGACCGGCCAATCCCGGCGCAACTGCTCGTTCCCGCTCAGGATTTTCTCGACCACAAGGTAGACTGCGCGCCCGTCGTTAGGCAACCCGGAGGGACGAGCTTCCGCTCGTCCTGGACCCGGGGAAGCAGGTCCCGCGAGCGCCTCGCCCGCGCGCTCCTGCAGCTTCTCGAAGTATTCGTTAGGCAGAAAAAGCCCGTCCGGATGATCGATCCGCAACCCGGTGACTGCGCCGCACGCCACCAACGCGAGCAAGAGCCGGTGCGCTTCCTCGAAAACCTCGGGCACTTCCATTCGAATGGCGGCGAGATTATTCACATCGAAGAAGCGGCGGTAATTGATTTCTTCCGCCGCCACCCGCCAGAAGGCGAGCCGATAGGCCTGGTCATTGAGCAACGCGTCAAGCGCATCGAAGCTCCGCGGGTCGCCCGGCGTGCCGTTAATGATCGTTAGGGCTTTTTGCATCGCCTCTTGCACGAGAGGCGCTTCCTGGCAGCGGCGCTCCAGTCGCCGCTTGATCACTTCCTTTTCCCGCGCGCGCTCCGCGATCCGCTCCGGGTCGCGTTCGGTCCGGCGCGGCAAATATTCCAGCGCGGTGACAATGCTTTGCAGATCGGCATAAAAATCTTCATTCTTGTAGTCACCCAGCTGCTCAAGCGCGAACTGGAGAATGTGGCGGTAGGTGCCGGGCGCGATCGGGAATTCGTGCTCGAAATAGCGCAGAAAAAACCGGCCGCCCTCGTAGTGGACCTTGAGCTCACCGCGCTCCAGCACGCGTCCGTACTGATCGCTCAAGATCGGGATCAAGACCTTGTCGCGGAGCTCGGATTTGAGTGGCCGCCACTCGATGTCGAAATAGCGCGCGTAACTCGAGCTCGGGCCGTTTTCGAGAACATCGCTCCACCAGAGGTTTTGCGGGTCGTCGATCCCCATATGGTTAGGCACGAAATCGACGATCTGGCCCATCCCGCGCGCCTGCAGCTCCCCGACCCAGGCATCATACTCCGCGCGCGAGCCGACCGCCGGGTTGAGCTTGTTGTGATCGGTGATGTCGTAACCGTGAAGGCTCTCCGCGCCCGCCTGGAAATAGGGCGAAGCGTAACAATCACTCACCCCTAACGAATGAAGGTAGGGCACGATGGCGTGCGCCCGGGCGAAGGTGAAATGGCGATTAAACTGGAGACGATAAGTCGAGCTGGGAATGCGAACTGGCATTCGAGTTACATCTTCTCCGGAACTTCAATCCCGAGAAGGTTAAGCCCCTGCTGCAAGGTGCGGCCGGTCAGCGCGGACAGGGCGAGACGCGAGCTGCGCACCGGTTCCTCGGATTTCAGGACCGGGCAGGCTTCGTAAAAACCATGGAAGGCATTGGCCAGTTCAAAGAGATAATTCGCAAGCAGGTTGGGCCGGAAATCATTCAACACTTGCGGCACGACTTCGGCGAATTGGGCGAGCCGTTTCGCAAGCGTCAGCTCGGTCGCTTCGCTTAACTTCAATTCGTCAGGCACGGTAAAGTTCCCGCCGATCTTCCGGAAGATCGAGCGGATACGGACGTAAGCGTTCTGCAAATAGGGCGCGGTGTTTCCCTGTAATGAGAGCATTCGGTCCCAGGAGAAAACGTAATCGGTCATGCGATATTGCGAGAGATCGGCGTACTTGACCGCGCCGATCCCGACGATCTTCGCGATCTGTTCTTTCTCCGTCTCGGTCAGATCGGGATTTTTTTCTTCAACGATTTTTCGTGCGCGCATGATTGCTTCCTCGAGCAAATCGCGCAGCGGCACGTTCTCGCCGGAGCGCGTTTTCATCAGTTTGCGGTTTTCACCCAGGATGCTGCCGTGCGTGATGTGCCGAAAATCCGCGCTGTAACCTTCACGGCGCGCGATCTCGAAAATCTGTCTGAAATGCAGTTGTTGCGGCGCGCCGGTCACGATCCAGATCGTGTCGGCGGCAAGATCGCGGATGCGATAATCGACCGTCGCGATGTCGGTCGTGGCGTAGTTAAAACCGCCGTCGCTCTTTTGGATGATGCAGGGCCGGTCGGCCAGTTCCGGAATCTCGCGAAAGAAGACGCAAACCGCGCCTTCGCTGATTTCCGCCAGGCCTGATTTGAGGAGGCGCTCGACGATCGCGGGAAGGCGCTCGTTATAAAAACTTTCGCCGCGCTGAATGTCGTAATGAATGTCGAGAATTTCGTAGGCGGCCTCGAACTCCTTCATCGAGAGCGCGACGCATTCCTTCCAGATGAGCAGGTTTTCCTCGTCGCCGGATTGCAGCCTAACGAGTTCGGTGCGACAGGCGTCGCGCACGCTGGCGTCAGTTTTGCTGAGTTCGTTAGTCTGCTTGTAAATCCGCACCAGCTCCGCGATCGGGTCGCGCGCCAGGGCTTCGCGATCGAGGAGATTTTTCCAGCCGTAAATCACCATTCCGAATTGCGTGCCCCAGTCGCCAATATGGTTGTCGCGGATCACGTCGTGGCCGAGGAAGCTCGCGATGCGCGCAAGCGCGTCGCCGAGGACGGTGCTGCGGATGTGACCGACGTGCATTGGCTTGGCAACATTCGGCGAGCCGAAGTCGATCACGATGCGATGCAGCGGCTCCGCCAGCGGCACGCCCAGCCGCGCGTTGTTCAGCAGCTGTGCCGCGTGTTTCGCAACCGCCTCGGGTTTGAGGTGGAAGTTAATGAAGCCGGCGCCGGCGATCGTCGGCGGATCGGACCATTCTGCGATCTCGAGCTGCGCGATGATCTTTTTCGCAACCGCGCGGGGATTGTCGCCGCGCTCTTTTGCGAGGAGGAGGGCGACGTTCGTCTGGTAGTCGCCGAAGCGCGGATCGCTCGCTGGAACGACTTCGCCAGCGACAACAAACCCGGCCGCGGAGAGCGCGCGGGAGAGTTGTCGCGTGAGCAAATCCTGAAATGTCTGCATCGAGCAAGCAAACTAACGAGCACCGCTCCGCTGTCATCAGCAGGCGCGCGGGTCGCATGAGGGGAAGATTATTTCGGCGCGCCCTGCTCGAAGATGCGGAGGATTTCCTCTTTCGTCTGCGCACCAGCGAGCCGTTCCCGGACGGAGCGGTCGTTCAGGAATTTCGCGATCGAGGCGAGGGTGCGGAGATGGGTTTGAAACTGATTCTTCGGCACGATGAAGAGCACGACGAAACGAACCGGCGCATTATCGAGCGCGTCGAACTCGATCCCGTGCGAGGAGCGACCGAAAGCCGCGACCACTTCAGTGACCGAGTCGGACGACGCATGCGGAATCGCGATTCCAAAACCGATCCCGGTGCTCATTGTTTCCTCGCGCTGCTTGAGCGCGGCGAGAATGGTGTCGCGGCAGGCGGGATCGATTTTCCGCAAGCCGACGAGCAGGTCAATCAACTCGACGATCGCCGGCCAGCGTTCCGCTGCTTTCATCTCGGGAACGATTTGCTCGGACGTGAGAAGGCTGGCCAGAGACATGCGGAGTTCCCGAGAGTGGAGCGAAAGCTTAGCGGGCAGCTTTACGATGACAAGCGGGAATGCCGACGCGTTGCTTCCGCTTTGAACCGCTAAACGCTCAGCTCCGCCGTAGTCTCGCCCAGGTCCTCAGGCGTGGCCTCGAGAAAACTCTGCTCGCAGAGCCGGGCGTATTTCCCGCCTAACGACAGCAGCTCCGCATGCGTCCCGCGCTCGATGATGCGACCGCGGTCGAGCACCAGAATCTGGTCGGCCCGCACAATCGTGGAAAGGCGGTGCGCAATGACAATGCAGGTGCGATGAAACATCAAATTTTCCAAGGCTTCCTGAATGAGTCTCTCGGTGGCGGTATCGACGCTCGCCGTCGCTTCATCGAGGATCAGAATTGGCGGATCTTTCAACAACGCGCGCGCAATCGAGAGCCGCTGCTTTTCGCCCACGCTCAGCTTCACACCGCGCTCGCCCACCACGCTCTCGAACCGGCTGGGCAAACGCTCGATGAACTCGCGCGCGTTGGCTGCTTCCGTCGCTTCGAGCAGTTCCTCCTCGCTCGCGCCCGGCCGGCCGAGCAGGAGATTTTCGCGGATCGTGCCGTTAAAAAGAAAACTTTCCTGCGTCACCATCCCGATCTTTTCCCGCAACGAATGGGCCGCGATTTTGCGAATCGACTTCCTGTCGACCAGGATCGAGCCCGAGCTGAATTCATAAAAACGCGCGAGCAGGTTAACCACGGTCGACTTGCCCGCGCCGGTCGCCCCGACGAGCGCGACCGTCGCGCCCGGCCGCGCGTGAAAGGAGACATTGCTCAACGCCGGGGCTCCGCCGGCGTAGGCGAAGCTCACATTTTCGAAGCGAATGTCCCCGGCGATTTCGCCTAACCACTCGCCGCCGCTCAAGCCCGGCTCGACCGGTTCGTCGAGAATCTCAAAGACACGTTCCCCCGCCGCGCGTCCCGCCTGCACCAGTTGGTTGAGTTGATGCAAGCGCCCGATCGGATCGTAGAGAAACGCCATCAACATCAGCATTGCGACGAGGTCGCCAATCTGGAGCGTGCCGTGCAGGACCGCCGCGCTCCCGAAGCCGAGCACCAGGATCGCGCCGATCGATTCGAAGAGCGACATCGCCGGGCTGTAAATCGCCCACACTTTCATCACCACGAGCGTGGCGCGGCGCAGCTCATCGCTCACGCGGTTGAAGCGCGCGTGCTGCTCCCGCTCGCGCACGAAACTTTTGATCTGGCGAATGCCGGAGAGGTTATCGTGAAGGAGCGCGTTCATCGCCGAGGCGGCGCGCCGTTGCATCCGATAGCGCCGATGCGCGGTGAGGGTGTAAGTGAGCGCGCCCGCGACGAGGAACGGAAACGGAATCAGCGAGAGGAGCGCGAGTTTCCAATTCAGATAAAACATCACGCCGCTCACGATCAGGACCTGGAGGACCGCGACCACGCCCTGCTCGATCCCATCGATCAACATCCGCTCGACCGAGTTCACATCCTCGATCACCCGCGTCATCAAGTCGCCGGTGGCGCGATTATCGAACCAGCGGAGCGGGAGCAATTGAATATGCGAATAAAGATCGCTCCGCAGATCGAAAATGACGCGCTGCTCAAAAGTGTTGTTCAGGAAAATGCGGAGCGCGTTGAAGAAATGTTGGACGACAAATGCGACGGCCGCGAGCGCGATGAGCGGAAGCAATTTTTCCGGATGATGCGCGCGCACGACATCGTTAATGATCCACTTCGTGACCGAGGGGAACACGATCACCATGAGCGTGCCGACAATCGCGCAGGCGAGCGTGCCGGCGGCGAGCCACGGGTAACGCTTCAGATAGGCAAAAACACGCCAGGCGGTTTTCATCGCGCCGCAACGTCCTACGTCCGGCGTTGCCGCGCAAAATTTGGCGGGCAACATTCGGCGTTGTCGCGCGCCCTTCGACGTTGCAGGTTTCCGGTCGCGTGTTGATCGAGAAGATTTTCATTTCGCCCGGGCACAATTATTTCGGCCATCACGGCAAAGCGCCCGACGATTTCCCGCTGGTGGAGACACGCGCGCTCGAATGTGTCGCGGGCCATGGGATTCGCGGCGACCGCTTTTTCGATTACGCCGACGATTACAAAGGGCAGATCACTTTCTTCGCGCGCGAAGTTTTCGATCTGCTCGCGGAACACTTTCGCCTAACGAGCAAATCTCCCGGCGTGCTGCGGCGCAACGTCCTCGTCTCCGGGGTCGACTTGATGGCACTGATCGGAAAGGATTTTGAGATTCAGGGCGTTCGTTTTTCCGGGACCGCCCATTGCAAGCCGTGCTACTGGATGAACACCGCAGTTGCTCCGGGCGCGGAAGAATTCCTCGCCGGCCGCGGCGGTTTGCGGGCCCGCATCCTGGGCGATGGCGTGCTCGAAGTCGGCGCGGCGCAATTAAAAATTCTGCAACCGGCGGCGGGCCCGCTTGCCTAACGATGCGTTGCAGCGCGCTCCTGCTCGCGGGTGGAAAATCCTCGCGGATGGGTCGCGACAAAGCCTTTCTCGAGCTCGAGGGCGAGCCGCTCTGGCAACGGCAGGTCACGACTTTGCGCGCGCTTTCGCCCGAGCAATTGATGATCGCCGGACCGCGGCGTGAGGAATGGACAGAGCTCGAGGTGATCGCGGACGAAATCGCCGAGGCCGGTCCGCTCGCTGGAGTAGCGGCAGCACTGCGAAGATGCAGCGCGCCGCATCTTCTCGTGCTCGCGGTCGATTTACCGATTGTAACGGCGGATTTTTTTCGCGCGCTGCTCGAACTTTGCCGGAAAGAGCAGGGCGCGGTTCCAACCGCGCCGGGCCGCGCGCAACCATTGGCAGCGATTTATCCGATTGCTGCGCTCCCGCTCGCCACGGATGCATTGCGGCGCGGCGAATTTGCGATGCAAAAGTTTGTTCGTGACGCCCTCGCGCAGGGTCTGGTGCGCGAACGCGAAATCCTGCCGGAGGAGACGGAGCTTTTCGCCAACCTCAATACCCCGGCTGATTATGAAAGACTCCGCCAGCGCGAAATCTGTCGACATCGTTAGGCTGCGCCAGACGCAATCGGCCGAGGAGGCGCCGGATGAAGTCGCGGTCGAGGAACCACTCGAGATTCGGGTCGAGGGCCGGAGCGTGGCGGTCGTGATGCGCACCCCGGGGCACGATCGCGAGCTGGCCGCCGGCTTCGCGCTCACCGAGCGGATTGTGCGCGACGAAGGAGATATTTTCGAGATCACTTCCTGCCTAACGAAGGAGCATCCGGGCGATCAGGTCGTGAATATCTCGCTGACCGATCCGGCGGGTTTTGACGTCGAGATGTTGAGTCGGCATGTCTTCAGCTCGTCAAGCTGCGGAATTTGCGGGAGGGCGACAATCGAAGCGGCGATGCAGCAGTTTCCCCCGATCAAAAATGTGCCGACCCTGGACGCGAGCATTCTGCGGCAACTGCCGGGCAAGCTGGCGGGCGCGCAGCAGACGTTTCAACGCACCGGCGGTCTGCATGCCTGCGCGCTCTTCAATGCGGCGGGCGACCTGTTGCTGCTCCGCGAGGATGTCGGCCGGCACAATGCGCTCGACAAATTGATCGGTCACGAATTGCTCGCGAAGCGGCTCCCGTTAGAGGATCGCGTCCTGCTCCTGAGCGGACGGATTTCGTTTGAGATGACGCAGAAAGCGCTCGCCGCCGGGATCGCGATGATCGCCGCGATCTCCGCGCCGACCAGTCTGGCGGTAGAGTTCGCGCGCGCGAGCAACCAGACGCTCATCGGCTTTTTGCGCGGCGAGACGATGAATGTCTACGCCGGGGCAGACCGGGTTATTCGTTAGGCGGACGACAGATGGCGCCCTTTAAAGGTCAGCTCGGCGATCCCTGACTTGTCCAGCTCGCCCAGTCCTTGCTCAACCATGCGGTCGTATTGTTCCTTCGTCGCGCGGGCGAGCGGAAGTCGCAGCCCGGCCAACTCGGCGAGATGGAGCGCGATCCCACTGTCCTTGGCCGCGTGCGCGGCGGAAAAGAAACAGGCGTGATCGCGATTCTGCATATCTTCGCCGTCGGTTTGGAGGACGCGCGAAGCGGCGCCGGTCTCGGCGAAGACTTCGCGTAACATGGCCAGGTCAAGCCCGAGCGCATCACCCAGCCCGAGCCCTTCGGCCAGGCCGGCGGTGTTGATGTTCATCACCATATTGACGAGTGCTTTCACTTTCGCCGCTTCTCCCGCCTGCCCGATGTAGCGAATGGTTTTGCCTAACGACTTGAGGATCGGCTCCGCCCGATCGAAGGCCGCTTTCTCGCCGCCGCACATGAGATAAAGCGAGCCTTCCCGCGCCTGCGTGATGCTTGAGGCCATGCAGGCTTCGAGTGTTTGCGCGCCGGCTTTTTGCGCCAGCCCCTCGACCTCGAGATGGACCTCGGGCGTGATCGTGGCGCAGTTGATGAAAAGCTTGCCCGCCGCGTTGACCAGCAGGTTATCGTCAGGCGCGGCGAAAATCTGCCGCATCGCGGCATCATCCGAGACCACCGTCATGATCACGTCGGCCGCCGCCGTGACTTCGCCTAACGACGGGCTGGCGAAGCTCCCAAGTTCCTGGGCGAGCGCAGCGGCCGTGCTCCGGTGGGCGTCGTAAACCGCCGTGATCTGATAACCCTGATCCTTGAGGCGGCGCGCCATGTTCGCGCCCATCCGGCCGACTCCGACGAAAGCGATGTTCATGGGGAAGGGTAGCGCACGCCTTATCGGGCAAAAAAAGGATTATGCGCCTTTTCTTCTCCCACCGTCGTCATCGGCCCGTGGCCGGGGCAGATGATTGTCTCGTTAGGCAAGGTGAGAATTTTTTCCCGATTGTTCTTAAGAGCGGCCTCGTAGGAGACATTGCCGCCGCCCATCGAACCGGCGAAAAGCGAATCGCCCACGACCGCGACCGGATGGGACAACCCCCTGACGACAAAGGTCATTCCCCCGGGTGAATGCCCCCAGGTGAGACGTGATTCGATCGCGAGCTTTCCGACTTCAAAACTTTTCCCCTCCTCGATCGGCTGCGCCCCGCGTGCGCTCTCGCGGCTCGACAGATAAGCGGGTGCGCCGGTTGCCTCCGCCAGCCGATCAAGATCAGCGACATGATCGGGATGAGCGTGGGTGAGCAGGATCAGTTTGATCGTTAGGCGATGCGCTTTTGCGAATTGCAGGATGTTCGAACAAGTCGCCCCGCTGTCGAACGCGATCGCCTCGCGGCTCGTCGGGTCCCAGATGAGATAAGCGTTCACCTGCATGTCGTGATAAGGGGTGTTGAACTGCGCGAGGCCGTCGAGCTTGATCTCGTTAGGCTGATATTTCTCCTGCGCGAGATCAATGAGCGCGCCCGGGTTGAGCTGCAGGATCGGCGCGACCCGCTCGATTGTGTTGCGATCGAAGTGCCCGTCGCGCACCCGCCGGATCGCGTCCATGCTCGCGCCCGATTTCGCAGCCAGCTGACTATCGGAGATGCCGAGGCCGCGCTGCGCCTTGCCGATAACGTCGGTGAAGTTGTCTTCCAGCGGAATGGCCATCCTGCAACTAAAAGCAACGCCGCCCGCTGTCGAGCGCGACCCTCCTGCTTTTGCACCTGATCCTGCTCCGGCTCCTCCGCGCGAATCGGAGCAAGAGCAGGATCAGGAAGAAGCGAGCGGGGTTGTCGCGATTGACGGTTCGGCCAGTGCCGCTTGCCGTCTGCCTAACCAGATGCTGAGGCCGCACCAGATCGCCGCGAGTGGCGCGGCGACAAAGGAAATCCCGGTGAGCCCGAGACCGAACCAGGTGAGCAATGGATACGACCAGGCGCCGATCTGGTCGCCGGCGCGATAGACGAAAGTATCGATGAAGCTCTTCGCCTTGTACTTGTCCTCGCGCCGCAAAACCGTGAAGAGCACCTCCCGCGCGGGGCGGGTGAAGGCAAAATTTCCCACCCTTCGCAGAACCTGGAAAACCGCGAGCAAACTGAGCACCGGCGTGATTCCCATCCCGAGAAAACCGAGTGTGCTGAGGGCGGGCAGGAAGGCGAGCGTCAGGCCAACTCCAAACCATTTCAGGAGCCTGCCGGTGACGAAGAGCTGGCCGATGACCGTGAGCGTATTCACCGCCAGATCGAGCTGCGCGAAAAATGCCGTGCGAGCCGCGCGATCGTGAAATTGCGCGCCCGTGATGTCGGCCTGCTGGAAATAAACCAGCGTGCTGGTGATGGAATGAAAGAGCATGAAAGCGCAGATGCCTAACAAATAAGGCGAGCGCGCGACATGCGAGATGCCGGTGATAATGCCGCCCCCGATCGGCTGTTCGGCGCCCGGTTCTTCGCCGGCTTTCGTCCCTCCGGCCTGGGACGGCTCTTTGACCGACTGGGCGGGGAAGAATTTCACGCACCAGGGCGCGATTTCGAGCAGCGCTGCGGTTACGAGAATCAGATTAGCGGCGCCGAGCTGGCGCACGAGCGAAGCGGTCACGACCGGACCGGCGATCGCGCCTAACGAACCGCCAACCGCGATGAAGGCGAAGAGGCGCTTCGCCTGTTCACTGTTGAAGACATCGGTCATGAAGGCCCAGAAAAGCGTCACGACAAAAAGATTGAAAACGCTCACCCAGACGAAAAAAGCGCGTCCCACCCAAACGTTCTGCGCCGGGCCGAGGGTGCGCATGAGGATGTAAAAAAAGACGAGGTTCAGGCTGAAAAAGCGGTAGGCGATGGGGAGAAAGCGCCGGCGCGACATCCGCGCGACGATCGCGGAAAAAAGCGTGTTCGCGACCAACATGGCGATGAGCGTGCCGCTGAACATCCAGGACAAACTCTCGAGGCTGCCGGCCGCGCCGATGTCGTCGCGAATCGGCCGAAGGACGTAATAACTGCCGAGGATAACGAAGTTAAAAAGCGCGGCGAGAAGCAGAGCGGGCAGTTCGTTAGGGCGAACATCGACGACCTTGCGTAGGAGCGGGAAGGCGCGGTGCATACGTTAGCCTAACGACTCATGCGGGCGAATGACGAAGCAGAACGCCTGGCTGCAAGCTCTCGTCTCTCGGCATTCGTCACTTCTTCCTCTTATCCCAATCCTGCAGCACCTTCGCCTCGCGCTCGGCTGTGATCCCGGCGCGCCGCTTCTCCTGCCGATCTTTTGGTTGCTGGTGGAACCACTCGAGCGTGTCGCGCACGGTCTCGGAGAGCGGGCGAAAAGTGAGCCCCTTCTCGAGCGCGTGCTTGTTGCTCACCGCGCTGATCCCGCCGCCCACACCAGCGGGCGGCACCCACACCGGCATGTCGGTCCAGGGCGCGACATTTTCTTTTTCGAGAAAATCCGCGGGCACGAAGGTGAACGTTGCCTTCGCGTTCAGCGCCTCCTTAATGCCGTCGAGCATGCCGCCGATTGTGAGCGGCCTGGCCGGGCCGGTCGCATTGTAAACTCCGGTTGCTCCTTGCTCGGCCATCCGGACCGTCCACTCCGCCAGGTCGCGTGCATCGATGAACTGCACCGGATCGCCCGGGCTACCGGGCGCGAGCACCTCGCCGCCGCGCTCAATCCGCACCGGCCAGTACGTGAACCGGTCGGTTTCATCCCCCGGTCCGACAATCAAACCCGGCCGGATCACACAGGTTTTCCCGGGAAACCATTTCTCCGCTTCTTTTTCGGAGAGCGCCTTGAGCGGACCGTAGAGGGCGAACTTTGACGCGACGACGGTGGCACGCGTTTCCTTCATCGCGTCCTGGCCGTCATAAGTTGCAACCGGCGCGGTCTCGTTAGCACCTGGCTTGAGGTCGTCGCGGTAGACCGAGATCGTCGAAATGAAAATATATTGGCCGACATTTCCCTTCAGGATCTCTCCGACATCGCGCACCCATTTCGGAAGCATGGTTGGGTTATCGATGACCACGTCCCATTTCCGGCCCTTGAGTGCGTCGAGCTGGCCGGTATTGCGATCGCCGACGAGTTGTTCGACACCGGCCGGGAGAAAACCAGGATGGGTCTGGCCGCGATTGAACACCGTCACCTGGTGCCCGCGGGCGACGGCATACTTCACTTGGAAGGGCCCGGTGAATCCGGTCCCGCCGAGGATCAGAATCTTGAGCGGCTTGGGTGCCTTCCCCACGTCAGTTGGATTATAAGTCGGCGCGACGTAGGCCGGTGCGGCCGGGCTCGGTGAGGCCGAGACGGTCGGCTGAGCGGCGGCAACGTTTTGGAACGCCGCGAAAACGGGCAGCAACGTAAAGGCGAGCGATTGGCGAAAAGTCATGATGAGTAAGGAATGTGTGAAGACTGCAAAATTTGAAATCGTGAACGCTGATTCGTTAGGCAACCGATTTGGACGCGAGGTGGGCGTGGTATTCCTGCAGGCTCTTTACCGTCATTGGTCCACGTTGAAGCGAACGGATGCCTTTCGCGCTCGCCATCGCAGCGCGCAAGGTGGTCATGATCGGGATTTTCTCGGCCAGCGCGGCGGTGCGGATTTTGACTTCATCGTGGCGCGGAATCTTCCCACTCGGGGTGTTGATGATGAACTGGATCTGGCCGTTCTTCACCAGGTCGAGAACGTTAGGCCGGCCGGCGCCGATCTTAAAAACCTCGCTCACTTCCACGCCGCCGGCCCGGAGCGCGCCGGCGGT
>JAICXG010000201.1 GCA_025980625.1 Chthoniobacterales bacterium | reverse complement strand
CTTGGCGTAGTCATTCTGCTCTTTGGCATTATCTTCAAGTTCTTGCCCGACGCGAAGATTCATTGGCGCGATGTGTGGATCGGTGCGGTCATGACGGCGATATTTTTCGCGATCGGAAAATGGGCGCTTGGATTGTATCTCGGGAGCGGAAGCGCTGCCTCTGCTTACGGCGCGGCAAGCTCGCTCATTACGGTTCTGCTCTGGGTTTACTATTCCTCGCAAATTCTGCTCTTTGGCGCCGAGTTCACCCAGGTCTATGCCTGCCAGGCCGGCCGCGGAGCCAAGCCAGACGACCGTGCCATGCGGGTTGAAACCAAAGAAATAAAGACTTAGGCACTGCGGGGGCGACTTAACTTCACGCCCGCAGCCGACACGGTAGCCAGTTACACTTGGGACGCAGCCACTGACTTAACCTCCAAGTGGCTTTCTCCCGCCTCTCGATCGCTTTGTCGAGCTGGACCTTTTACCTCCGGATTTCAACCTGCGCGTGGTTCCAGCGCTCTTTCTTCGCGGCTTCTCTCCGGCGCGTATGTTCTGCAATAATTCCGCAAAATCGACTCCGAAAATGTCTTTGATGTTGAGACTGAGCGCCGGCATCACAACTCTTTGGCCGACCGTCGAGAGCTCATTGATCGTGCGTTCGGCAAACTGTGCGAATTGCGAGTGCTTGCCTTTTTTCGATGCTTTGTGCGCGTAACCGAGCGTGTAACCGAGGGCGAAGCCAGCCGAGAGCGCGCCAAGGCCCCAGACAAGCGGCTCTTTTTGGAATTCCTCTCGATAATCGGCGAGTCCGGCAACCGTTTCTTTTGCCGAGGCATAACCTTGTTCCGCCGTCTGCTTAATCTCCTCTACCGTCTCGCTCAGCGACTCACGTGTTCGTCCGATCTGACGTTGCAGGGCCTGCTTACTCGGTGCTCGATCTTCTTTCATATTTTTTCTTTCCTTTGAACCTGGTTGTATCGCCATGACATGCTTCCTCGGGTTACTTCGCTGTCACTATATCTCTTTCTTTAACCACTCCTTATCCCGCTCCAGCTCCTTTGCGGTCCTCGGCGGAACGATACCCTCTTTGGAGATGCGATTCCTGGCCTTTATGACCACAATTCCACCAATTATCAGATACAGTGCCGCGGTAATAATAAATCCGACTGCGTACCGTGCTGGTTGACTTAGGCCCGTGTTCTGGAAAAGCATGGAGATGAAAAACGCAATCGCCACGTTGAAAAGCCCAAAGCCGATGAGCGCAACCACCGTTCCGGCGGCGATCATCGCCAGCCCGCGCAGGTAAGTGTTAATTTCTTCCTTTAGCTCGATGCGCAGGAGACCGAGCTTGGCCTCGAAGAGTTGCGTGACCTGGTCGGCCAGACGGGTGAAGAGTGAGGGCAGAGTTTCGACTGCCTCTTGCGTCGTGAGCATCGATGTCTTTTCGTCCGCCACGATACTTACCTCTCTCTCTGCCGAACATCGCAAGCTGCACAATCAGAGTGCCGGGATTGGATGATCTGGATATTGAGAATTCGCGACGGGGCGGCAGCGTGCGTGCAAAAAAGAGGGACGGAGTGCTCACGAGTCTTCACACTCTGTCGGCTTTCCATCGCAAAAGGCTTGCATGAGGGAACGCGGAGACTTTTATTCGGCGCACGATGAACACGAAAATAGGATTCAGTTTATTAACCGCTGCCGTGCTCGCACTGAACAGCGCGGCCTTTGCAGGAAGCGCCAAGGATTATCAAGTCACCGGCCCGATCCTGGAGGTAAATGACAGCATGATCGTGGTGCAAAAAGACCATGATCGCTGGGAAATTGCGCGCGATGCTAACACCAAGGCGACTGGCGATATGAAAGTCGGCGATAAGGTGACCGTGCACTATTCGATGACGGCCAAAAAGATCGAGGTCAAAGCTGGGAAAGGAAAAAAGTAAGGAGGTTGCCGGCCTCTAGCTATATGACCCGCGCGAGAGGTATGCAATCTCAAGTGCGCGAAACGCGCGCTGGCCAGGTGTGACGTTCGAGGCAACACGCCGAAAACCTAGTTGAAGCGTCGTTGGCCTTGGCTAACTTTCCCGCGTCCGAGCGACTTCGATTGCCTGCAAATGCGCGGCTGAATCATTGGCCGCTCAGGATTCCCGTATGCAGGCTGAAGAACTTTCCTATGTGATCGTTACGCCCCACTCGATGCGCAAATCGCGCACCGGGGGGATCGTTTCGCGCTTGATCTCGCGCACCGGGCTCGACCTCGTCGCCGGCCGAATGTTTGCACCGGGCGCGGAACTGGTCCGGCGTTTCACCGAGAATATCGTGAGCGCGGAAAACGCGCGGCATCGCGTGACCCAGGAGTTGATTCGCGATTACGTGCGCAAGAATTTTACCGGCGAACGCGAAGGCCAGCGCCCGCGCGTCTTGCTGCTGCTCTTTCGCGGGCAGGATGCGATCGCCAAAATCCGCGACGTTGTCGGTCACATCGTGCACGAACGGACCAGCGGCGAAACGATCCGCGACACTTACGGCGACTACATTACCGACGAGAACGGCACTGTGACCTATTTCGAGCCGGCCGTGCTCGCCTCGCTTGATGCCGAGTCGGTCGAAGAGAACCTGAAACTCTGGGCCGAATTTTCCGATTCCGACGGCGGCATTCTCGACGATGTCATTACTTATGCGGAAGGCGCAACCGTCGAGAAGTCGTTAGTCCTGATTAAGCCGGACAATTTCAAGTTTCCCAATATCCGGCCGGGCGGCGTGATCGAAGTTTTCTCCCGCACCGGGCTCTACATCATCGGGTTCAAGGTCCATCGCATGAGCGTGGCGCAGGCTGAGCAATTTTACGGGCCGGTGCTCCCGGTCTTGCGCGAGAAACTGGGCGCGGAGAAAGGACGCGAAGCCTGGGAAGATATCGTCGAGTTCATGTCGGGTGGCCGCCCGAGTGCGACGAGCGACGCGCAACGTCGCGAGCCCGGCACCGAGAAATCGATCGCGATCGTTTACCAGGGTGAAGATGCGGTGCGCAAAATCCGTGACGTCCTTGGCCCGACTGATCCGAGCAAGGCGCCGCCCGGTTCGATCCGGCGCGAATTTGGCCAGACCATCATGGTCAATGCCGCCCACGCCTCCGATTCGGCGGAGAACGCAAAACGTGAGATGGAGATCGTTCAGGTGCGCGAGAACAACCTCAAACCTTTAATTGAAAATTTTTATGCGCGCTCCTAGCGTGCGCGTTCCTCTTTCACCATCAACCAAGCCACAGCAACCATGGAAATCTCAGCTCGCGCCGCACAACTGACTCCCTCGCTCACCCTTTCGATCGACAGCAAAGCGAAAGCGATGAAGGCCGAAGGGATCGACATCTGTGGCTTCGGCGCGGGGGAACCGGATTTCGATACGCCGGACCACATCAAGGAAGCGGCGATCGCGGCGCTCCAGGCCGGCTTTACCAAATACACCCCGAGCTCGGGCTTACCGGAGCTGCGCCAGGCAATCGCCGATAAATTCGCCGCCGATAATGGAGTCGAATACCGCCCGACGCAGGTGATCGTGGGCTGTGGCGCCAAGCATTCCTGTTACAACGCCATCCTCGCTACCTGCGAGCGCGGCGACGAGGTCATCATCCCCTCGCCTTATTGGGTGAGTTATCCCGACATGGTGCGCTTGGCCGGAGCGGACCCGGTGATCGTGCAGACGAACGAACGCAACGGTTGGAAAATGACGGCCGAAGAGTTCGAGAACGCGATGACCCCGCGCACCAAAATGGTAATCATCAACAGCCCCTCTAACCCGAGCGGTTCCGTCTACAACCGGGAGGAACTGGAGGCGATCATCAACGTCGCGGCGGAAGAGGACATCTACATTTTGTCCGACGAAATCTACGAGAAGCTGGTTTACGACAACGCGCAGCACATCAGCATCGCATCGCTCTCCAAACAGGCCTATGACCTCACGATCACGATCAACGGCTTCAGCAAATCCTACGCAATGACAGGGTGGCGGCTCGGTTATATGGGCGCGCCGGATGCGATTGCAAAGGCGGTCGATTCGATCCAAAGCCATAGCACTTCGAATCCGTGTTCGTTTGCTCAGAAGGGCGCGATCGCCGCGCTTAAGGGCGACCAGCAGCCGCTCTCCGACATGCACGACGAGTTCGATATGCGGCGCAATTACATGTTTGACCGGATCTCGAAAATCCCGAACATCAGCGCGGTCAAACCACAGGGCGCGTTTTACGTTCTGGTCAATATCAGCCAACTTGGGCTCACTTCGCAGAATTTTGCCGACCGGCTCCTGAGCAAGGCAAACGTCGCGGTCGTGCCGGGCGTGGCATTTGGCGACGATCGCACTGTGCGATTGAGCTACGCGACCAGCATCGACGTCATCAAGAAGGGCCTCGACCGCTTCCAGGATTTCTGCCGCACGCTCTAGCCGGGTCACGGCCGTTGAAGCGGTGAAAAGTTGAAGCGTTAAAGCGCGTGGGTCCGCTGCAACGTTTGAACCCTTTAACGTTGCAACGCGCCTCTTGCTTCGCGTTCATTCTCCACGCCCATCTTCCTTTCGTTAGGCATCCGGAACACGAGGATTTCCTCGAGGAAGACTGGCTGTTTGAGGCCCTGACCGAAACCTATCTCCCGCTCCTCCGCATGATGCGGCGGCTGGCCGAGGATAACGTTCCCTTCAGGCTGACGATGTCGCTCACGCCGACGCTCGCCGCGATGCTGCGCGATGAGCTCCTCCAAGGACGTTACCTGCGTCATCTCGATCGGCTGATCGGCCTCGCGCGGCAGGAGATCGAGCGTAATCGGAACGACCCGCCGCTCGCAACGCTATCGCACTTTTACTGCAACTTCTTCACCGACGCGCGGGTCTTTTACGACGAGATCCTGAAGCGCGATGTCGTTAGGGCATTTCGCGAGCAGCAGGACGCTGGGCATCTCGAGATCATCGCGAGCGCCGCGACGCATGCTTTCCTGCCTCTGCTCGATGGATTCCCCGAGGCGCAAGAGGCGCAAATCCAAATCGGCTGCGACAATTATCGTCAATTATTCGGCCGCGGTCCGGGTGGCTTTTGGCTGCCGGAGTGCGGCTACACCGACCGGCTCGACTCCATTTTGCAGCGCGCAAACATTCGCTGGTTTGTGCTCGAATCGCACGGCTTGATGTTCGCCGAGCCGCGGCCG
>JAICXG010000038.1 GCA_025980625.1 Chthoniobacterales bacterium | reverse complement strand
GGCCGCGCCACCGCGGGCGTCGCCGTCCAATTTCGTCAGGACAATCCCGGTGATGCCGAGCGCTTCGTGGAAATGGGTCGCGACACTCACCGCTTGCGGGCCGGTGGCGGCGTCGGCCACGAGCAACACTTCCTGCGGCTTGAGGAATTCCCGTAGTTGTTTGATTTCCTCGATCAACGCCGTGTCGATTTCCTGGCGCCCGGCGGTGTCGAAGATCTGCACGTTGCCGTGTTGTTCCGCCGCCCAATCGAGGCTGGCGGCGGCGGCGCGGTTCACCTTCTTTTCGTTAGGCGAGGGTGTGTAAACCGGCACGCCGACCTGTTTGCCTAACGTTGCCAGTTGTTCGATCGCGGCCGGTCGCTGCAAGTCGCACGCCATCAGCAGCGGCGCGCGCCCCTGCTTTTTCAGGTGGAGCGCGAGCTTCGCTGAGGAGGTGGTTTTGCCCGCCCCGTTTAGCCCGACCATGAGAATGCGCGCCGGCTTTTCGAGATTGAGCGGCGCGGCGTCGCCGCCGAGGAGCGCGGTCAGTTCGTCGTGGAAAATTTTTACAATCTGCTGCCCCGGCGTGACGCTGCGCAGCACGTCTTCGCCGAGCGCTTTTTCCTTCACTCGGCCGACAAATTTTTTCGCGACCTGGTAATCGACATCGGCCTCGAGGAGCGCGAGGCGCACCTGCCGCATCGCGTCGGACACGTTCGTCTCGCTGATCGTGCCGTGCCCGCGCAGGTCCTTGAAGATGTCCTGCAGTTTGTCGCCGAGTTGTGAAAACATGAGTTCGTTAGGCGGGATTCTTGCGGGGCGGTTTCTCTATCACGGAGTACTCTTCATTTCCAGTGATCAGCCGATTCGCAATTGCGCCGCCTTCGATTCATGTTGGGCGCGATTGCGCCATGAACAACTCCGCTTTGCTCCACATCGTGGAACGGCTCGAAGGCTTTCTCGGGAAACTGCCGGAGTCGATTCGCAACCCGGTCCTACACGAGCTCACGCCCTTGAAGGAGCTGTTCCTCCAGCAGCGCCCACCGCGCTTTGTCCTCACCGGCTCGCATCCGATGCCGCTGCTCGAATTTGTCGCTCGCATCTTCACGCCCGAAACGGAGGAGGCACCGTCCCGCGAGACGCTCACAGGTCTGTATCGCTGGCAGATGATCCGTCTCGGCCAGCACGGCTCGATCGAAATTCTCGACGCCCGTGGCGCTGATCCCGCGGCGCTCGCGCTCGCCCGCGAAGCGCTCGCCGCGCATCCGGCCGACCTTTTCTTTTTTCTCCCGGCGGAACGCGACGCCAAAGTGGCAACGCGCCGGGAGATCGAGCGCCTGGAAGAAGTGTTGATCGCGAATGGCGACGGCAAAATCCGCGCGAAGCTGATCGAGTTGCAGAGCTCGGATGCGCCGCCGCTTCTCAAACAGCAGCCTGACAAGCCGGCGATTCGCTCGAGCCTGATCGGCAACTACTCGTTAGGCTCGACCGTTCGCCGGATCCTCGCGAGCGCCTTGCCTAACGAGGCCCGCGTCGAATTGGTGCGGAGCGGCGGCGACAAACACGCGCAGGCGGAAATCGCCGAGCTGCTCGTGAAATCGACCAGCGCGATCTGCGCCGCGATCGGTGCGCAGCCGATCCCGCTCGCCGACCTGCCGATTCTCACCACCCTTCAACTCGTGATGGTCTCGGGCATCATGTACATCAGTGGCCGCGAACGCAGTCTGCGCGCCGCGACCGAGTTTGTCGGCGCGCTTGGCGCAAACGTTGGGATCGGAATGGTTCTGCGCGAAGGCACCCGGGCGGCGCTAAAATTTTTTCCGGGCTGGGGCAATCTGGTATGCGGGATGGTTGCCGGCGCGGGCACCTATGCGATCGGGCGCGCGGCAGTCGTCTACTTCATCGAAGGCGCGACGCTGCGCGATGCGCGCCGCGCGTTTGCCCGGCACAGAAAGAAACGGGTCGTCTTGCCGGGACGAAAAGAGAAGGCGTTGTCGCAATCGGATTCGAAGAGCTAGCTCGTCGGCTCGCCGATTCACGCCGAGGGAAACGAGCGGTTGAATAACTTGTGAATAATCTTCAATCCCTCGGTGCAAACTGTTCACCGAAATTTGTGAACAAAACGCCCTCTTCACGCGTGCAGTGGCTCCTTCTCGCGGACTCCTGATGAAGCTTTCCGAAATTGCTAACACACTCCGTGAAATCGGAGTCGTGCCGGTGAAGACGCTCGGGCAAAATTTTTTGCACGACCAAAATCTTGCCCGCTGGATTGTGAAAGAGGCGGAGCTTTCCGCGCGCGATTTCGTGCTTGAGGTCGGGCCCGGTGTCGGCGCCATCACCGCTCCCGCGCTTGCTGCCGGCGCGGAGCTTTTGGCGATCGAAAAAGATGGACGGCTGGTGGAATTCCTTCGCGAAAAATTCTCTGGGCAACCGCTCGAGATGATTCATGGCGACGCGCTCGAGTTCGAAGTGAAGCGACTCTTTCCGCGCGGTCCGGTGAAATTGTTAGGCAACCTGCCGTATTATATTTCGACCGAAATTCTCTTTCGCTTCCTCGAGCCGCCGACGCCGATCATTTTGGCTGTGTTAATGTTACAGAAGGAGGTCGCGCTCCGTCTCGCTGCCGGGCCGCGTTCCAAAGATTACGGAATCCTTGGTCTTGTCGTACAGTCACAGTACCGCGTCGAATATCTCCGCACCATCCCAGCCAGCGTTTTTCTTCCACAGCCGGAAGTCGATTCGGCGCTCCTCCGGCTCACACCGCGCGCGGCCGGCGAACTGCCCGATTTTGATCGGGAACTGTTCCTCACTCTCGTTCGCCGCGGCTTTTCCCAGCGACGAAAACAACTTGGAAAACTGATCAAGAAAGAAGTTGACGATTGGCCGCACGCGGCCGCGGAGATCGGTGCCTCCGCGCAGACTCGCGCCGAAGAATTATCGCTTCAGCAATGGGTTCGCCTAACGAACTTCGTTCGGCCGATCACTGGAAAGACGAGCGGGACCGATCTGACGGAGGAGTTTGCCGTGGTGGACGAAAACGATCGCGTCGTCGGCCGCGCGCCGCGCCACGAAGTGCATGGGAATAACTTGCGCCACCGCGCGGTTCACATCTTCCTTTTCAACCGCGCGGGCGATCTGCTCCTTCAGAAACGCTCGCGCTGGAAAGACCGACATGCGGAGCGGTGGGACTCGAGTGCCGCCGGACACGTCAGCGCCGGAGAAGAGTACGACGCGACCGCTGTGCGCGAGCTGCGCGAAGAACTCGGCGTGACCGCAGCGCTGAGGCGGATCGCGAAGCTCCCGGCTTCGGAGGAAACCGGGAAGGAATTCATCTGCCTCTATCGCGGGGAACACGACGGCCCATTCGCATCGCCGCGTGCGGAGATAGAAACCGTGCAGTTTTTCCCGCGCGACGTGATCGCGCGCTGGGTCGCGGAACGACCGGACGATTTTGCACCCGGTTTTCGCGAATGCTGGCGCTGCCTGGCGACTCCGCCCGCCTAACGACGCGCGGTGTTCTTCTTCGCCGCGGTTTTCTTCGCGGCCGATTTGCCGGCGGCTTTCGCTTTGCTGCTCAAGGTCGTGCGCGCTGGCAGATCGCCCATCACTTCCTTGCGGTATTTGCGCGCGGCCTTGAGAGCGGAGTCTTTTCCGCCGTAAACGGCATCGCTGAACATTCTCGTGCCGGAGGATGAACCGCGAACGAAGTGGACCTGGAAGCCGTGCGTCTGTTTCTTGGCGCGCGGCTTCGTGTCAATGCGCTTGATGTTTTGTTCGGAATCGGGATTGGATCGTTTCCTCATAATCTTTTGGCCTAACGAGTGGAGCGTAAGGGCAACTTTTCGCTTATGCAAACGGAGGTTGCAGGAAAATTTTCCGAAACATCTTTTTTTGCTCGCGCTGATTTTCGCGAACTTCGTCGTCTCTGGCTGGCTCCGCTCGAAACTTGAGAACGTTGTTCTCCGAATACTTGACTTGCCACCGGCCACACCTCAGCCTCGCCGCTGTTTCAAGTCGATCCAAAGGAGCATGCGATGGCGACGGAACGTAAGCGTCCATCCAGTGAGAGGGCCGGCAGCCGCAATCGGCGACCGAGACGAACGGCAACTGCCGCGGCAAAAGCTCAAGCTGCCATTGCCGAAAAGACGAAGATCGCCCCCGGCCCGCGAAAGTCATCTCTGGCGAAGAAACCACAGATTTACTGCCGCCATCACAAAGTGCGGGGCGGGTGGTTTCAACAGCGGGCGGCGTGGCCGATGCGGGAGGCGCCGATCCACAAACTGGTGGCCGAGCGCATGCGAGTCGAGCGATCGCTCGCCCCGGTCCCGCAGTTAACTCCGTGGGAATGCGTTGGCCCGACAAACATCGGCGGTCGCCTAACGACCCTGATTTGTCACCCTACCCAGCCCGACCGAATCTGGGCGGGCGCGGCCGGGGGCGGTGTCTGGCAAAGCGACGATGCGGGTCAGAGTTGGGCGCCGCTCTGGCATAACGAACGGGTGCTGAATGTTGGCGCGCTCGCCATTCACCCCGCCGATCCGAACATTCTTTTTTGCGGCACGGGCGAAGCGAACCTCTCGGCAGATTCCTACGCCGGCGTCGGTCTTTACTGGTCGAAGAATGGCGGCCGCACCTGGACGCTGCATGCTCCCGCCGGGCCTGACAGTTTGCCCACACGCTTCGGTGCGATTGCGATCGATCCGCACCAGGTTGATCACATACGGATCGGCGGAATCGGCTACGGCCGGGTCGCGCCGGACGAAGCCGGGCTCGGTGGAATGTATGTATCACTCGATGGCGGCCGCAGTTGGTCGCGCGAGACTTTCATCTCGGCGAAAAATTACTGGTGCCACGCAATCGTTTTTCATCCCACCCGAGCCGGCACGATCTTCGCCGCGTTTTCGGCGCAGGGAATGAAGAACGGGATTTATCGTTCGATTGATGGGGGGACAAGTTGGTCGCAGCTCAGAAAAGGTTTGCCCAGTCCGGAGAAATGCGATCGCGCGGCGCTGGCGCTGGCTCCCTCCGAGCCGGACATGATTTACGCCCAAATCGCGACCGCGGACGGCGCGATGCGCGGGATCTTTCGGTCGGATAACAACGGAGAAAGCTGGCGAGACATTGCCGGCACTCATTTCGCGAACGAAGAACAAATGACCTACAACAACACGATCGCGGTGCACCCGACTGATCCTGACCATGTCATCTGTGGCGGAGTCGAAGTGCATCTTTCCACCAATGGCGGGAAACGATGGAAGAAGGTCTCAAAGTGGGACGCGGAGCGCGGCAAGTCCAACTACGTCCATTCCGATCAGCATTCGTTAGTCATGCCGGTGGCAGCTCCGGGACGTGTCTACGCCGCGAACGACGGCGGGCTCGATGTGAGCTACGACGGCGGTTTCACCTGGCAGAACCGAAGCGACGGGCTGGCGGCGACGATGTTTTACGACTGCGACGTGGCGCCGAGCAACGCGCGTTTTTTTGGCGGCGGCGCGCAGGATAACGGCACCAATATTACCACGACTGGGCGAAGCGACGATCACTATGAAATCCTGGGCGGAGATGGGGGCTGGATGGCCTTCAATCCGAAGCGCTCAGATCACCTCTACGCTTCCTATTACAACATGAACATCTGTCGCTTCGGGCACGGCGGACGTTGGAAGGATGTCTCGCCGAAAGCAGACAAAAAGGAAAAGGAGAGCATGTGGATGGTCTACATCGAGATCGATCCGCATCGGCCGGCGACGGTGTTCACCGGCTCGCAACGCGTCTGGCATTCGCGCGACAACGGCAACCACTGGAGGGCGGTCTCTGGTTTTCTTGACGGCAGCCCCATTACCGCGATCGAAGTGGCGCGGGCTGACGGGCGTCGCCTGTACGTCGGCACGCAAAACGGCGGGTTTTTCCGCAGCCTCGATGGCGGCGCGACCTGGAGTGGGAACTTGGCCGGGCCGGAGCTTCCCGGCGTTCTCATTACCCGCATCCAATCCCATCCGCGCAATGCCGAGCAGATTTTTTTGACTATGGCGAATTTCGGGAACCGGCATGTCTTTCGCAGCGACGACGGCGGCATGACCTGGCACGACAGCGATCGCGGTCATCTTCCCGATGTCCCGCACCACGCGGTCGTAATTCCAGCGGATGATCCGCAAACGATCTTTCTCGGCAATGATGCGGGCGTGTTTGCGTCGCACGATCTGGGAAAGACCTGGCGGAGCATGAATGGCAACCTGCCGAATACAATGGTCGTCGATTTGGTTTACCACGAAAACGAGGGAACCCTGACCGCCGCCACCTACGGCCGGAGTTTGTGGCGGATTAAGATTCGCGGCGATTAATGCGCGGGAATCCGTGCGCAGGTCCGCGCCCAATCAGCGCTGGCCGTGCCGCTGCCGCAACCATTCCGCGCGGCGGCGCAAATTCGCGTCGCCGCCTTCCGGGATTTTAGCCGGCACCGGCGGGGCGGGTCGACTAGCGTCGGCACCCTCTTGCTTCCGCGTTCTGGATTGCCTGGGCGTTGCTTTGCCTTTTTCCTGATCGCTCGCCGCCACGGTGAAAAGTAGCACGGCGCGGGAGAAGATACACGCCTGTTTCGGCGCGAGTCGTTAGGCGTGAAACGGCGGTGCTAGACGATGCAACCGGCCGGTGTAGTCTGCGCAGATGACATTGCCGGAGCGAATCGATTCCGATCTCAAGGACGCGATGCGCGCGAGGGACGCAAACAAGCTTGGTGTTTTGCGCATGCTCAAATCCGCGTTGAAGAACGCCGCAATCGAAAAAGGCGCTTCGGCAGCGATCCTCGAGGACGCGGAGGCGACGCAGGTCGTCCGCAAACAGGTGAAACAACGGCAGGATTCGATCGAGAGCTTTGAGAAAGGCGGGCGCCCCGAGCTGGCGGAAAAGGAAAGAGCGGAGATCGCGGTTCTCCAGCAATACCTCCCGGCCGCGATGAGCAGTGAGGAACTTTCGCGGCTCGTCAGGGAAACCATTGCGGAACTCGGCGCAACCTCAAAGGCGCAAATGGGCGCGATTATGAAAGCGCTCGGGCCGAAGGTCGCCGGGCGGGCTGACGGACGGAGCGTCAGTCAGGAAGTAGAGCGGCAGCTTGCCTAACGAGCGCGGGAATGCTCACTGCAATCGTTGTCGCGGGCGGCAGCAGCCAGCGGATGGGCTTCGATAAACTTTTTATCCCGCTCGCCGGCCGCAAGCTTCTCGCCCATTCCCTGGCCGCGTTTGAGCAGTGCGCGTCGGTCGGGGACATGATTCTTGTCGGGCGCGCGGAGCGTCTGTTGGATTACGAAAAGCTCGTTCGCGCCGAGCAGTTCCGAAAGGTGCGCGCGATCATCGCGGGAGGTGCGCGGCGGCAGGATTCCGTGCAGCGCGGTCTCGCGCGAGTCGGGGCAAAGACGACTTTCGTTGCGGTGCACGACGCGGCGCGTCCGCTCGTTAGGCCGGAACTGATCGAGCGCATTTACGAGGCGGCGCGGAAACGCGGCGGCGCAGCCAGCGGGACACCGATCAAGGATACCTTGAAGCGGGTGAACGATAGGAAGATCGTGACCGGCGGGGTCGAGCGCGCCAACCTCTTTGCGGTCGAAACCCCGCAGATATTTAAGCGCGAGCTTTTGCAGCAAGCCTATCGCGCGGTCTTCGACGCCGGGTTGGAAGTGACCGACGAGATCTCGGCCGTCGAGAGAATTGGCGGCAGAGTGGTTCTTCTGCCTAACGAGGAACCGAATCTGAAGATCACTTATCCGGCTGATCTCCCGCTCGCCGAATTCATCCTGCGACAGCGAAAGGCGAAGGGCTAACTTGGAGGATGAGCGTACAGGTTTATGGAATCAATCACCTCGCGATCGAGGTCGACGACGTAGCCAGAGCGGTGGCGTTTTACGAGGACGTCTTTCAGCTCGAGAAAATGGACGAAGGCGAGGGCGACGCCTTTTTCAAAGTGGGCGAGCACCAGTTCCTCGCCATCTTTCAAGTCGACAAGTTGCAGCCGGACCGGACGAGACACTTCGGCCTGATGGTGCGCGATGAGATGCAGTTGAACGAGGTGCGCGAGAAATTGACGAAGAAGTATGGCCTGAAGTTGATTCCCGGCTTCCGCTGCGATTTCCACGACCCGTTTGGCAATCGCATCCAGGTGGTCGATCTGCACGACGAATCGTTAGTCTGGCTTCTTCCGTATCGGGAAGTGCAGAAGGTCGGAATCACCTTTGGCCCGACCGCCTAACGACTAAAGGTGTTGCCTGACGAGGCCGAGTAACTGCGGCACGTCGTTAGGGCGAAAGGGCCGGCCCGGCGGCCGTTTCGCGGCGGCGGGCAGGTCGCGCAGCCGGCAAAGCTCGCCGTTTTTCCAGATCCACGCGGCTTGATTGTACGGTCCGACCTTTCGCGGATCGCTCCAGGTGTGAATCGAGATCAGCCGATCGCTCAGCGCGGCCGCGATGTGCATCGGACCGCTGTCGACGCTGATCGTGAAACGCGCCCGGCGGATGAGCCAGATGAGCTGGAGAATGCTGGTGTGGTTGATGACGTTGATGCAGTTGTCCGGCAGCGGGAGCGCGCGTTTCGTCCGGCCGACGAGTACGACCCGATGCGGCGCGAGGGCGTGGCAGAATTCCTCGATCGCGAGATCGCTCAGCGATTTGCCCCGGCCGCGCGCGAAGGGATGAAGCAGGACGAACGGCTCCTCGTCGTCAAATCGCGGGATCGGATCGCCGGTCGGGAGCGGAAAACGCAATGGGCGTGTGACGGGTACGCCGACGCTTTCGACGAGCTGAAGATAGCGCTCGACCGCATGCGCGATGCGATCGACCGGCGCAGTGTGCTGATAAAAAAGGTGCGCGCCTTCCCGGGCATCGCTCATTCCGTAGAACGCGCGCGGATGACTGATCCGACCGATCAGAGCGCTGCGCAGCAGGCCTTGAAAATCGAGCGCGACATCCGGTCGGAGGCGGCTGGTCTCGCGCAGCCAAGGAAGCAAGTGACGCGACATGCCGAAACCCCCGAGTGCGTCACGCGGAAAAATCTGGACGTGATCGACCGACTTGTTGCCCCGGAGGAGGGGCGCCCATTCCGGGTTGATGACCCAGGTGATCGTCGCCCGCGGATGCGCATCACGGATCAACGCTGCCGCGGGCAGAGTATGGACGATGTCGCCTAACGAACTCGGTTTGATGATGAGAATCGAGGAGATTTTCACTCGGTCATTGCGAGCGTAGCCGAGGGACCTCGCGGCGTCAGCTTGCCGCTTTCCGCCTAACGACCGGCCGCGAGCCGGTCGGCGAGGCGTTGCGGGAGCCCGGCCTGGCCGATCTTGCGCTGCGCGGTTTCGAGGTCGTACTTGACCCGGCGCTGCTCGACCACGTTGCGCTCGAGATCGTAAATGCAATAGGCGGCGCGCCAATCGCGATCCCGCGGCTGGCCGATGCTCCCGGGATTGATGAGATATTTTCTGCCCGGCGCGAGCACAATGCGGCCAACGGCGATTCGCTGGACGCTGTCCTCGCGCACAAAGGCGGTCGGCCAGTGAGTGTGACCGAAAAAGCAGAGCTGGGTGTGCTGATAGGTGAAGCTGGCGATCGCGTCGAGGTCATTGAAGACGTAGCCCCAGTGACCTGGCGTATCGAGGGTCGCGTGCACGATCGTGAAGTCGCGCACCTGCCTCGTTAGGCGGAGATCGGCCAGCCAGGCCTTCTCCTCCGCGGAAAGATGGGCACGGGTCCAGCCGATCGCTTCCTCCGCCATCTCGTTGAATTCTTCAGTGGAAAAGGCAATCGAGGCCTGTTCGTCGTGATTCCCTTTCACCACCGGGCAGCCAAGTTCCCGGACGCGCTGCAGGCATTCGCTTGGGTTGGCGTTGTAACCGACGACATCGCCGAGGCAGACAAAATCGTCGCAATGCTGGGCGCGCGCGTCGTCGAGTACCGCCTCGAGCGCTTCCAGATTCGCATGAATGTCGCTCAGGACGGCGTAACGCATTTCGAACGTCACATCTCTCTGTCAGGAATGCGCTCTTGCAACGGGATATCGAGCTTTTCTTCGAGAAACTTCAGGCGCTTGACCAGGGTCGGCAGCCGCTCCTGCGGGCCGCGGTCGTAAAGGGCGCGCAGTATCCGATAAGCTTCGCGCTCTCGCTCCGGCACAAACGAAAGCTCGTAGGCGGCGAAGCGCCTCTCGTATTCGGGTGCGCTGGGGAGCGAGGCAGCCTGCGCGAAACAACGGGCGGCAGCCGCGTGATCCTGGTATTTCTCCCGGTAAAGTCGTCCCAGCGATTCGTAAAGTTGCGGGCTCTCCGGATTGTTTCGTATTCCGCTCTCGAGGAATTGCCGCCCGAGCGCGAGATATTCGCGCTGCGTTTTGCGCCGCAGGCCGTCGTTAGGCAAGTTCGAATCGTGCAGAGCGGCGACGCTCGCATTCCAGGCCATGTGCCAGGCAGCCATTTCCCAAAAAAGAAGCGAGCGCGGCTGAAGGGTGGTGGCTTGGCGAAAGAGCAGCAGCAACCGATGCCATTCCGTCCGCTCCCAGGCGGCGTTTGCCTGGATGTAGATAAAATCCGCGACCAACGATCGAAACCCGCTGAGTGCGGCGACAAACGACATCTGCCCGATGTGTTCGCGCAGGCTGAGATTGAGATTGGCCTGCTCAAAGTGGGCGCGGTGATACTGCTCCGTGAGCGCGGACTCGATCGGCAGGCGCAGCCCTCCGAAGGCAAAAAGAAGAACCACGACGACGAGGGCGCGGGTCATAGTTCTTTGCCGTGAAATGCGACCCAGGCGAAGAAAAGATAAACCGAGGTATAGACACAGCCGAGAACAGCGGTGCGGGCAAAGAGAGCGAGCGGGATGGCGGTGCCGGCGACAATATCGTCGACCAGGTTGAAGAGCTGGAGATCGGGAAAGACGAGCGCGACAAACCCGAGAAGGGCATGGGCGAGCCAGCCGGCGCCGTGTTCCTGTAGCCAATAAGCGCGCGCCGTTGCCTGGAGATGGCCGATCAAATAAGCAAACACCATCACCACGATCGTGAAAATATTTGAGCTCGCGAAGGTCGAGACGAAGAGCGTGAGGGCGGCGAGAAGGGCGGCCTTGAAGTAGATCAGGACGATGCCCGGGAGCAGGTTGGCGTTGAATGCGGAAGCCTTGAGCGTGCGCACCGCCTGTTCCACCTCCGCGGCCGGGAGTCCGGCGCTGGAGCGGAGAGTCGCGCTGACGACGATTTGTTCCCTAACGAAAAGCAATCCAAGAAACAAGGCGCTCATCGCCAGGATGCTGAGGGCGAGAAGGAGAAGGACACCGGTCAGTTTGCCGATCAGGTACTCGTAGCGCGGCACCGGTTTGGCGAGAATCGTGTAGATGGTGCGGTCTTCGAGATCGCGGGGAATCAATTGCGCGGTCGCAACGATCGCGAGCAACGATGTGAAGATGCTCATCGCGCCTAACGAGACGTCCTTCAGGATCTGGAATTCCTGCTGGAAGGTCAGCTCGGCCATGAAGACCGAGGAGCCGATGACGAGGAAAGCGAAAAGCAGCAGAAAATAGAAGGCTTTTAGCCTAACGAGTCCGGTGAAGGTGATGCCGGCGAGTGCGGCGATCCGCGTGAGCGAGAAACGACCAGGCTTGCTTTCGGGCATGGCTTTCGATGCGGGTGCGGCGATCTAGGGAGATGGCGGGCCGTTCGTCGCGGCGAGGAACAGACTCTCGAGCGTTGTCTGCGGCTGGCGTTCTTCGACCAGCCGAGTAGCGGTGTTTTCAAGCAATCGGCGAATCTGCGCCAGCACTTCAGGGTTCACGTTTTCAAGCACCAGTTCGGTTTGATTTTCGATCGCGAGCAATTCATCGACCCGGCCTTCCCGCACAAGCACGCCGTGGGCGAGAATCCCGACCCGATCGCAGATCTCCTGCACATGGGCGAGCAGATGAGAGGAAAGGAGGACGGTGATGCCGCGCCTTTTCAGGTCGAGAATCAGGTCGCGGATTTCGCGTGAACCTTCCGGGTCGACTCCCGCGGTCGGTTCGTCGAGCACGACCAGCTTTGGCTCCTGGACGAGCGCCTGGGCGAGGCCAATGCGTTGCAGCATGCCCTTGGAATAGCCGCCGAGCGGCCGGTCTTTCGCCGCTTCCAGCCTAACGAGGGTAAGCAGCTCGCGCGTTCGCGCCCGCAACGCCGCGCCACGCAGGCCGCAGAGTTTGCCGTAAAAAAAAAGCGTCTCTTCTCCGGTGAGGTATTTGTAAAAATACGGATTCTCGGGGAGAAAGCCGACCCCTTCCCGGCTGCCCACCTCGCGGCTGTCGCGACCGAAAATTCGCGTCGTCCCCGCGCTTGGCGAGACCAGCCCGAGGATAATTTTTAAAGTCGTGCTTTTACCCGATCCGTTAGGCCCGAGCAGTCCGTAGACCTGGCCAGGCGCGACTTCTAGATTCAATCCGCGCACCGCGACGACTTTGCTTCGCCGAAACGGGATCGGAAAAACTTTGGTCAGGTCATTGACCGCAACCGCCACATCACTCATGGCGAATTTCAAAACCGCGCGCCTCAGGTGGCCGCGGCAACACCTCCTCGGTGTGATTGCGAATGTGTGCACGGAGCTCACTTCGACCAATCGCCTCAATGAATGCGCGCACTTCATTTTCCTCTCCGGCTGCCTGCAATTCGACCCGCCCATCGTGCCGATTGCGGACCCAGCCAGTGACGTCGAACCCCTTCGCGATGCGTTTCACTGACCAGCGAAAGCCCACGCCCTGGACGTTGCCTTCGAAAAAGACCTGGAGTGAAAACATAGGTGGGGTCCTGGAATCTGCGGGCGCAATTTTGCCTGTGGAGACAGGGGCAAGGCAAGCAGTTCGTGCAGATAAAACGAATCCGGAGCCCGGAGAAGCTTTGGACTCGCGCGATCTTGCCTAACGAGCGTGCTGGCACCGCGCGAAATCGTTGTGTCCGAGCCATCGCCCACAACGCGGCCGGCCACGAAAGACCGGCTGCTTCAATAGCGAAATTTCGGCGTGGGACTCGCCTCGGGCAACGGCTCCGGTGGCGCAACCAGCCGCGGATCATCTGAATTGAGATCGAATTCTTCGCCCTGACTCTGGCTCGCGACTTTCGGCGGCGGTGGCGCGAGCTTCTCTGCCACGAGCGACTTTGACGCCAGCCCGATATCTTCACTCGCGACGTAGCCGCTTTGGCCATCCTGCAACTGCACTTTCACGTAGCCAAACGACGGCCGAATCACTTTCATGATCGCGTCTTTCCGCAACTGCTCGTCGGGCCCGTTGCCCTGTTGCGGTCCGTAGCGATAAAACGGCGTCTGTGCTGCAGTCACCGCATACCAGTCGCCGATCGTTCCCTGGGTAATGGAGGAGGCGCAACTCGCCGTAAGCAAAGCGAGGGCGGCGGGGAAAGTGAGGCGCAGTTTCATTTGTAGCTGTAAACGAAACACACGCCCGCCGGGCCGCCCTCTTCCAAGCGCACGCGGATGAAATATTGGCCGCTCTTCGTCACGCTGAATCCCGCAGCGGCTTTCGTGCCGGAGTCGTATTTTTGTGTCGGCACCGGCGCGCCCGTTTCGTCGAAAAGCTCGATTGTCAGCTTCTGCGCCTTGTCTGTGGCTCCGACAGAAAACCAGTAGTCGTTGCCGGCATAGAGGTTGACCGCGATTAACCGGCTCTCGTTAGGGGAAAGCGTTCCCGCCCAGTGGCCATCGCGTAATTTGAAGCCATCGTTGGAAAACGCGCCCGCCAATTCCAGGGCAACAGCGCGCGCGGCCACTTCCTCATTCGTTTCGCCGATGCCCCGGCTGCCGAAGGCGAGGAGCGTCCCGATCGTTAGGGAAAGCGAAATCCAGCGTCGCATCATTTCTCCTTCTTCTGGATTTCTTGCAGGAGCGCGTTAACCCGCGCGTTCAGCTTCTTCACCTCGTCGAGGGAAAGGTCGTGCCCAAAGGGCGTCGCGACAATCTGCTCAATCTCGCCAAGCTGCGCGTTGACGCTTTTGACAAGCGGATCATTCTGCATCTCGGATGAAATCTGTCCGATCTTTGAGCGAATAAATCGGAGCAACTCCGGCTGACGCAGAATTTGCCCGAGTTCCGGGCTGTAATTTTTCTCCACGAACGCGCTCACTACCTGGGTACCGCGAATCCAACCACCCAGACTAACGAGGACGACCAGGTCCTGGTCGCGATGACTCTGCATCGAGGCTTTGACTTCGTTCTGCGTCGCTTCCAGTTCCTCCTGGAGCGTGGCCCATTCGTCGTTCTCGGCGAATTGATTGATGCTGTTCCCGCGCGCCAAAATGCTTTCGCTGACGCCGAGTCCCTTCGCCATCTTTACGATGTCCGCCCCGATGTTTTTCACCTGCTGCGTGTCCTGCGCCTGGACCGCAATGAAGCCATCGGCGATCAGGCCGCCGAGATTGAGCGCAATCTGCGCGCGCGATTTGTAATTTATCGGGATCGGCGGGCGGTAATAGGAAGGCCAGTCGGGCTTGGCCGGTTCGGAGAGAGCGGCGAAAAGTTCGCCCGGGGTCGGAATCGTAACGTCATCGCTCTTGATCGCGTGCGACATTTCCTCGGGAGAAAGTCCGGCCAAGGCGGCGGAGGTCGTGGGCGAAGGTTTGGGCTGGGCGAGCGCGGCACCGCAAACCAGCGGCAAAAGCATAACCACTTTCCGCACGAACATCCCGCCAGATTAGCCGCCCGACTCGGTAACGCCAGTGCGAAATCCAACGTCGCGAAAATGTAACCCGGCCGCAGTTGAAACTCGCGACGCTATGCCGATACCGGCGGCGCGATCAGGACTGACAGTCCAGCAGTGTCGGGAGCAAAGGGTGAAGCAGGTTCGTTGCTCGCCTTTGAGGTTGGTCTCGTCGCCAGGCACGCGTCGCGTCTTAAAGCGCTTGACTGTGTCTTTGCCGGCCCGATAGGCTCGCGCCATGAGAAAGAACCGACGGAGCACATCCCTCAACTTATCTAATTCCCGATGGCTCGCCTATGCAGCGGCTGGGGCTGCTTCCGCCCTCGCAGGGGCCGGCGCAGCCGAGGCCGAAATTCACTACTCGGGACTGGTTAACTTTCCGTTTCCTGGAACTGATCCGCTTAGCTCCGCCTATCTTCCTTTGAACGGCGCGGCTAACCTCTTTTTTCAGCATTTCAATCTCGGCTCGAAGAGCGGCGCGGCGCGGATCGAAGTCCTCGGGCCGAATGGCCGGGCCGGCGACAGTATTGGTGGACTGGTCGGTAACTTTGTCCAATACGGCGGATTCTATGTTTCAAATCTTGCGGCCCGCGTGAATCTGTCAGGCCTTCGCTTTGGCGCTTATTGCAGATACACGAGTACCGGGTCCGGATCGCACTTACGTTGCTTTGGCGGGACGATCGGTTACTCCGACCGACCGAACGGGAAATTCCGCCATGCCGGCGAAGGATTTATCGGCTTCACCTTCGATAGCGGTAACGGCCCGCAGTATGGCTGGGCAAGGATTAGGACAAAAGGCGCGCCCGATTACCGCTTTGTCCTGATTGACTATGCCTGGGCTGACCCAGGGGAAAGCATCCAAACTGGCCAAAGACATAGCTCCGATCCGATGGTGGCAGTTCCCGATCGCGGCTCACTCGGGTTACTCGCGCTCGGCGGCGCCGGAGTGATCGAGTGGCGCAAGCGACGCGCACCTGTGGCTGGCGATAACTAATACAGCAGTGTCGGGAGCGACGGCGGAGCGCGACTCGGATCCGGCCAGACATCGAGGCGGAACCGAACCTGGTGGCTGCACGGTGCCGAATTGGCTTGACCTTTGCAGCGTGATTCCAGCAACCTGCCAAACATGAAAACCCCGAGAAGACAGCAACCCAGCATCAACTCCATGACAACTGGCCGCTGGACCGCCTACATGGCTGCGGCGGCAGCGAGCACTTTCGCTGGAGCAGGTTCCTCCGAGGCCGAGATACATTACTCGGGCAATGTGTTAGTTAAACTTACCGGTAACGCTCAGGCCAGTCTTCCACTAAGCAACGGCGCATC
>JAICXG010000209.1 GCA_025980625.1 Chthoniobacterales bacterium | reverse complement strand
GCGTCCTCAGTGCGCCGCAGATACTCTTCTGTGACTCGGACAACATCTTCTAAAGTCCACGCTTCGAACTCAACCCCCGCTGCGACGGCCGGAGTTGTGCCTAGCGTGCGATGCCGCCGAACGAAGTTATAGACGCCGAAATGCAGCGCGACCGCTGCCTTGTGCATCCCACAATGTCTTTACTGTAAGTAAGTGTCTTGCGCGTAAACCGCTTTAGCTGGCAGCGGGAATTACACAATGTCATCGACTAATGACGCGCAGGGCCAAAAATCTTGACTCTAAACCGGGCGTTCCGTTACGGTCGCGAAAATTAACCTTGGAAATATCCTGCTTATGTTTACTCGTTTTATTTTTTCTCTTCTGCTTGCCTCGTCCTCGCTGATCTTGATGCCGCTCGCTTCGGCGCGGTCGATCCGTTTGCTCGTGCCGAGTTATGATTACACACCGGGCCATGCCGAGGCCACGTTAGGGGCGGGCATTTCTAATAACGAAACGATCGTCGGCATCTATGTTTTTCACGGGCAAGACGTCGGCTACCTAATCACGCCGGACCACCGGTTTGGCCCTTCGATCGCTGTGCCCGGCGCCCTATATACGATCGCGAACGGAGTCAATGACGCCGGCCTGGTTTGCGGGAATTACTTCCCGGGAGATACAGAGCACGGCTTTCTCTATGACGGGTCCACCTACACGACGTTCGACATTCCTGACGCCATTTACACGCACGTTACCGGGGTCAACGATGCGGGGGACTTTGTTGGGTTTGCGCAGGTCGACTCCGTAAACACCACAGCATTCATGAGCGTCGGCGGTGTGGTCACTTCTTTTACGATACCGGGACAAAGCGAGGTATATCCTCAGGCGATTAATAATCTCGGGCAAATCGCCGGCTACTACGGCGGCAGCGGGGTGGAACACGGATTTTTCCGCGACGCAGATGGCACTCTGGCTTATCCGCTGGATTATCCCAGCGCGAAGGGGACGAGGATTCGCGGATTGAACGACGGCGGTCTGATGGTCGGCGACTATGGCACCGTGGGCTTCGAGGATTTTGGCTTTGTGCTCAAAAACCGCGTTCATTTTCTTTCCTACGACTATCCCGATGAAGGCGAACACTTCACTATTTTCGGGGGCGTGAATAACTCGGGTGTTATTTCTGGTTTCTTTCAGGACTTCAGCGGTCTGGGGACTCATGCGTTTATCGCGCGGGTCAGTCCGTAGGGCCGTCGGGAGTTTGCCGCTCGGGCAGTATAATGTCGGTGGTGCGCCCCGGGTAAATTCGTGAGTGGGTCTTAAACCCGAACCAGGAACTGACTCTCTGGTTTCGCCGGTCGATTCGATCCGCAGGGCGACAGGCGTGGTGGAGCTCAGATCGTGCTTCCGCTCCACTTAAGCTTTTGTCTGACGACGCTGAAGAAGGAGGTCTGCGGGAGAACAGCGAGCGGGAGGATTTTTTCGGAGCGCCGAATCGTAACGATCGAGCCGAATTCGAGCAACTCCGGGCTGCGGCCGTCGACCGTGAGATAGATCGGGTAATCGGGCTCGCCTGGCTCGACCTCGATGATCGAGCGATCTTCCACGATCACGGACCTGTTCGTCAGCACGTGCGGACAGATCGGGGTAATGACGAAGACGCCTGACTCGGGCGCGAGAATCGGTCCTCCGGCCGAAAGCGAGTAAGCAGTCGAGCCCGTCGGGGTGGCGATAACCAGTCCGTCGGCATTGAATTCCGTCAATGGCTCGCCGTTCACTCGCGTGCGCAGCCGAATGAGACGCGAGATTTCGCCGCGACTGATGACGGCATCATTAAGAGCGAGCACAGCGTCGCGCTGCTCGCCGGGACGCTGGAGTTCGACCGACAGCAGCACGCGATCGCTGAAGGCGAAGTTGCCGCTAACGATCGACTCCACTGCCTCGCGGTAACCCGAGGAATTGAGGCAGGTAAGAAAGCCGAGCGAGCCGATGTTAATGCCAAAGATCGGTCTTATCCTATCGCCGAGGTGGCTAACGACCTGGAGAATCGTGCCGTCGCCGCCGAGGACAACGAGCAGATCGGCTATTTGGCCAAGCTGGGCGATGGTGTGGCCACGTTTTGCCGCAATAAGCGCTGCGGTTTCGGATTCGAGCTGCACAGTTACACCTGCATGCTCCAATTCGCTGCGAAGCTGATTGACGAGTTCTCCCGCCCCAATCTTTCCGGTGTGCGCGATCAGGCCGATGGTTTTCGGAGACATATGAAAAATTCCTGGTTTCCATCAGCGCCGGTGATGGCTGAGGGAACGATGCCGGCAACGTGAGCACCTATCTTTTCAGCGAAAGTCGCCACCTTCTGCTGAGCGTGCGCATGAAGGACCGGATCGCGCACGACGCCGCCGCGGCCAACATCCTCCCGCGCGAGTTCAAATTGCGGTTTGATGAGCGCGAGGATCACACCGTCTGGAGTTAGCAAGTCGAAGACGCTGGGCAAGACCAAAGTCAGCGAAATAAAGGAAACGTCGATCACACATAGCTCAATCGGCTCCGCGATTTCGGCGCGCGAAAGGTATCGCGCATTCGTTTTCTCGAGCGCGACGACGCGCGGATCTCGGCGAATTTTCCAGGCAAGCTGTCCGTGACCGACGTCGACCGCGAAGACTTTGCGCGCGCCATGCTGAAGCAGGCAATCGGTGAATCCGCCGGTGGAAGCGCCGATGTCGAGGGCCACATTGTCTTTGCACGAAATATGGAAATGGGTCAGCGCGCCTTCGAGTTTAAGCCCGCCGCGACCGACGTAGCGATTTCGCGCCGCGATCGCGATCTGCGATTCCTCCGGCACCGTTTCGGAAGCCTTTATTGCTCGTCGGCCATCAACACTGACCTCGCCTGCCATGATCGCAGCCTGGGCCTGGTGTCGACTGCCAAAGAAGCCACGCTGCACAAGCGTTTGGTCAAGACGAGCTCGTTTCGGCATCAATTAAGATTCCGCAGGACTAATACAACGCTGAAATTGAATTCCAGTAAGAAGCTAATCATCTCGCTCTTTTGGAGTTGATTAGGCATTTCATTGAAAATTCCAAGAAGCAGAAAATATCCGGGCAAAAAGCGGCGAACTCTCGATTGCGATTCATTGGACAGCAATGCGGCGAGGAACGGTGCACATCACATATGTGTTCTAAACGTGGAATCTATCTTAACTGTTTGAAATAGAATAAACTGCCAGCTTCTGGTAAACGTCCAATCTACTCTGACAGCTTTTGGACGCGCTCATGGTCGCGGAGCATCGTGTCGACCGCCGCCAGGTCCTCCGCGGAAACCCGGCGCCGTTGGTATTTTCGGAAGATGATTTCGCGCAACTCTCGCAGATCTTCCACCAGCGGCACTTCATAGTAAGTCCATTCGAGTTCGTCCCGAAATTTTGCCTGAAACTTCCACTGCCCGCCGAACTTGGTCACCCGCACTTCGCGTTTGCGCCCCTCCTCGTCGCGCGAGGTCCATATGTGTTGACTGCGCATCGTCTCGGCTCCTTACATTAGCAGCTCAGCGGCGCAAGCTGGAAGCTCGCGCTATCGTGCACCTTGAAAGATCCAGCCAGATTGCTGCTCTACCTCGCCGGCGTCGTCGTCCTCGGGGCAATCCTGGCGCCGCCGCTCTTTTGGCTCGGCCACTCGCTCGCCGCGCATGCGGCATTCTCCCGCTTTGCGCAATACGATTTCGAAACTTACTTCCATCGCGCGCTGCTCATCGCCGCCATCGCGCTGCTCTGGCCGCTCCTGCGCGCCCTGAGTATGCGGACTTGGAGCGACCTCGGGTTGGAAAAAAATCCGCGCGCGGGCGCGGACTTGCTGGCCGGGTTTCTTATTGCCGCGCTTCCCCTGCTCTGCTGTGGCGCCGTCTTGGTCGGGATCCATGTCTACTCGCTTCGAGATGCATTTCTCTGGGGAAAAATGCCGGCGGTGCTGATCGCCGCGATCGTCGTCCCGGTTCTCGAGGAACTTTTTTTTCGCGGTTTTATCCTGGGTGTTCTTTTGCGCAGCTTTTCCCGGATCGCCGCGCTCCTGCTCACCTCGGCGTTTTTCTCCATCATCCATTTCCTGAAAGCGCCGAAGACGACCACGCCTAACGAGTCGGTGAACTGGCTTTCCGGTTTTGTTTCGATCGCAAATTCGTTCTGGCAGTTTCGCGATCCGGTTTTGTTGGCCGCCGGTTTCCTCACTCTCTTCCTCATCGGCTGCATTCTGGCGGATGCGCGCCTAACGACTCGCTCGCTCTGGTTGCCCATCGGGCTGCATGCCGGCTGGATCTTCGCGAACGGCGCCTTCAATAAAGCCGCGCATCGCGAACTACTCGCCCTCCCCTGGTTGGGGAAAGACTTGCTCGTCGGAATCGTGCCTTTTATCCTCGCCCTCGCCAGCTGGGCGTTAGTCCGCGGCTGGGTAAGAAATGCCGCCGCTCGCACTGCGCAATCCCTTTCGCGGACTCGTTAGTCTGTTTTATCCGACCTGCTGCGCGGTCTGCCGGGAGCCGGTCGACGGGGCCGAAACTCTCTGCGCGGCTTGCATGGAAAAGGCGCCGCACATCCTGCCGCCGTTCTGCGCCAAGTGTTCGCAACCGTTTGCCGGTGCCATCAGCGATCTTTTTACCTGCGTGAACTGCGAAGATCGCATCCTTCATTTTGAAGCGGCGGTTTCCTGCTACCGCAGTCGCGGCGCAGTGCGCAAGGTGATCCACGATTTCAAATATGGTCGCCAACTTCATCTGCGGCACCTTGCCGGCCGCTGGCTCACCGAGACGCTCGAAGATCCGCGACTGGCCGGCCGGCGATTCGATTGCATCGTGCCGGTGCCGTTGCACGCCGCGCGCAAACGCGAGCGTGGATTTAACCAGGCCGAATTGCTCGCGCTAGAATTGCAGCGCCAGAGCGACCTTCCGGTGCGTGAGATGCTCCAGCGCATCCGTTACACCACCACGCAAACGCAATTTGATCGCAGCGAGCGCATGGAAAATCTGAAGGGCGCGTTTCGTTTACGGCGCGGCTGCGACGTGCAAGGTTTGCGTGTGTTGCTGGTGGATGACGTCCTG
>JAICXG010000028.1 GCA_025980625.1 Chthoniobacterales bacterium | reverse complement strand
GCTCGATGAGGTAATTGAGAATCTCGCCGCCCTCCGCCGCGGAGGAAGTGGCGCCTCGAGCCCCACACCTTCTGGCCTAACGGGTAAAGGAAGGTCGCCAGTCCAGAAGATGGGTGCGGAAAAGATCGCGAAGAAATCAGAACCAGCGGCGACTGAGGACCTGGCGCACGTCTGGGCGCAGGCGGTGGAAATCGTCAAATCGCGGCGACCCCTTTCGCGAACCCTGCTGCCAGCGGCCAGCTTTCTCGGTGCCGATGGCTCCGAGCTTCGGATCGGTTTTCCTCCCGATCAGAAGAGCGCGATGAATCAACTGGACTGGAGTAACAACCGCTCTTTCCTGGAAGCGGTCTTAAAAGAACTGACGGGTGAGAATTGGAAGCTCAAGTTCACAATTGACGAGAGCCTGCCGGCTACGGCGCAAGCCGCCGGGGCGGCTGACAATCGGGGCTCTTTCAAGGACGATACTCTCGTTCAGGAAGCGCTCGAGATCTTCGAAGGTAAAATCAAACCTGTAACTACCTAACGACCGATGAACCTGAACAAGTTAATGAAGCAAGCGCAGAAGATGCAGGAGCAGATGGCCAGGACTCAGGCCGAATTGGAGGAAAAGACGGTCGAGATCACGGCCGGCGGCGGCAAGGTCACGGTCGTCGCGAACGGGGCCGGGGACGTCTTATCGATCAAGATCGCGCCGGAAGTGGTCGATCCCGAAGATGTCGAAATGCTGGAGGACCTCGTCCTGAGCGGCGTGCAGCAGGCGATCGCGAAGGGCAAGGAAATGGCCGGCTCGGAGATGTCGAAGATCACAGGCGGGCTGAACCTGCCGGGTGGCCTTGGGATCTAAGTTAGTCGGATGACGAGAGGAGAGCTCCTATTTCACCGATAACTTGGCGTCATTGCTGTCGATACTTCCGCCAGGATTACTGACAGTGACTCTGAACAGGGCGCCATTATCCTGCTTTGTCGCGGGCGGAGTCGTGTAAGAGCTATTAGTGGCGCCGTTGATCGCGCTGCCGTTTTTCTTCCATTGATAGCTCAGCGGCGGCGGGCCGCCGGCAACCACGCTAAAGGTCGCGCTCTGACCAACTAAAACCTTCGCTGGCCTCGGTTGTTTCCTGATAACGGGCGGGCTCGGTGTTGGAGTCGGTGTTGGCGTTGGCGCAGCGCCAGGAACTAACTCCGCCGTGCCGCTGACAAATGGACGGCCGACACCGCCCGTGATCAGAATCCTGCCGTCCTGAAGCTCGGTTGCGGTGTGATTCTGCCGCGCCACAGTCATGGCGCCAAAGCTACTGAACTGACTCGTCGCAGGATTGTAAATCTCGACCGACGCAAGTGCTTGTTGCGCGCCGCCAAAGATGCTGTTCCCCAGGTCTGAGCCACCGATCGCGAGCACCTCGCCCTGGAGGGAACCCCAGGCGGCGTTCTTTAGCCGCAGGGATACGAGCCGGCCACGCGCATCCAGCATGCTGTTGGCGGTGGGAGTGAAAGTTTGCAGGGTGGGATTGTAGATATCACCGGCTGCCGCCAAAACCGTTCCCCCAGTAATTACGACCGTCCCATCTCCGAGCAGGACCGAGTCATGATCGGAGCGTGCGATACTCATATCGCCTACCTGGGTGAAAGTCCCGCTCGCCGGATCGAAAAGCTCGGCGGTTTCGGTCGTGCGATCTCCTTCGCCCTGACCATTGGCTAGAATGGTCCCGCCACTTATCAAGACTTTGCCATCGTTGAGAAGACTGGCGCGATGCCGTTTGCGTCCGATGTTCAAGTTTCCGGCCGTAAGAGTAAAAGTGCCAGACCCAGGGTCATAGGTCTCGGCGGTGTCGGTTTCGCCGCCGCCAGTTATGACTCCTCCGACCATCAGCGGACGGCCATCATTCAACAATGTCGCGGTGTGCAGGGCGCGCACACTGCGCATCGCGCCCGTCTTGGTAAAGAGATTAGTCGCGGGTTTGAACAGGTCAGCGCTCCGCAATTTCCCGTCCGCGCTGTTTCGACCGCCGGCGATCAGGACCTCGCCGTCATTCAGAAGTGTAGCCGTATGGTTCTTGCGCTGATCGCTGAGATTTGAAGCAAGCAACGCAAAGGAGTTATTTGCAGGATTAAATATCTCCGCCGAAGTAAGTGTGACAGTGTCTGTGCTGCCCCCGGCGATTAGCACTCTCCCATCCTGTAGAAGTGTGGCCGTATGTTGATTGCGCGGAACCTGCATGTTGCCCAGAGAGGTGAATTGGTGCGTGACCGGATCAAGGATCTCGGCGCTCTGCAGGGTTTCGTTGCCAGTAACCCCGCCGGCGACCAGGATGTCGCCACTGAGAAGGGCGGTCGCGGTATGTCCGGCCCGATCTTCGAGCAGTTGACCACGCTCCGTCCAGGTCTTGGTCGCAGGGTTATAGATTTCATCGATCGCGAGGAAACCGCTTTCCAGGGTTACTCCGCCAATCACGAGCAGCTCGCCATCACTGAGTAGCACTGCCTGATGATTCGATCGATGGTAGAGCATGTCGGTGTCGAGAGTAAAAGTCTGGGTCACGGGATCATAAGTCTCAGTCTCACTGTGTGGACTGGTGCCAGAGAATCCTCCCGTGATGAACACCACCCCAGAAGGCATTAGGGTGGAGGTATGATTAGCCCGCGGGATGACCATTGGAGTTGGGGTGGCGGAAAACAGCTGCGTCGCGGGGTCGTAGACCTCCGCCGTATCGGTTGCGACGTTGTTGATATAACCGCCGCTGATCAGCACTTTGCCATCCGGAAGTCGTGTCGCCATGTGACTCTTGCGACCCTTCACAGGCAAGCCAAGCGTTTGGGTAAAGCTATTCCGGGATGGGTCGAAGATATCCGCGGTCTGACCGCCGAGGATAAGCACGGTGCCATCGGCAAGGAGTGTCGCCGTGTGTTGCGAGCGCGCCTTGCGCATCCCTTGCGGAGTGAGGGTAAAGATGCCGGTCGCAGGGTCATAAGTCTCGGCGGTTTGGAGTGAGATACCGTTTTGATCACCGCCGGTAATGAGCACGCGTCCGTCGGGCAGAAGAGTCGACGTGTGATTCTCGCGCGCACTCACCATCGCACCGGTAGGTGTAAAGACACCCGTCGCCGGATCGTAAATTACCGCCGAGGAGAGCACCGCGCTTTCATTTACGCCGCCCGTGATGAGGACCTTGCCTGACTGCAGCAGAGTGGCGACATGGCCGGTTCGCTCCGGCGCGAGTGTAATAAGTTGTCCGTACGCCGTGATGGCGACGAAGAGAGTAAGGAACAGAAACGAAAGTCTGCGCATAGAACCTTGGGCGAAACCGTTGAAAGAGCCTGCTATCGTCGCATGCTCGGGTCGATCTTGTCCAGTTAATCTCTGATGAGCTTTGGATTACGGGAACCTTTTAAGATCGCCCCGCGACCTCTGATCCCGCGGCGTAACGCTCGGACGACGTAACTGGCCACTGCTCCAATTTTTAGCAAACCATGCAACCTGGGGCATGCGATGGATTAATGCACAGGATAAGGCGCGAGCAACGAATGCGGATCGCCTTGGCCAACTGAGGAGGAGAGTTATGTGGTGGAACGGTTATGCGTGGTGGTGGTGGTGGATTGCCTTTGTCGTGATCTTTTTTTTGTTACCCCTTGGTTACGGCTGGGGTTACCGCGGCTGGGGTCCGTGGTACCGGCGACGTCGCCCCGGGACGTTGGCCGCTGGGACCGAACCTGGAGCAGGTGAGAGCGCAGGCTGGGGTGGTTGTGCGGTGATCCTATGGATCATTGTCATCATAGCCATTCTCTGGCTCATCGCCGGCTGGGGCTGGGGCCCGCGCTAGCAGGAAAGATTTTCTCCAGCCCGCCACTCGTGCAGGTCGAGTCGGAGCGCCCCTTAGAGCGCAACGGCGATTCGACGATGCCGCTCGAAGATCACGACTTCATCAATCCTGAGCGCGCTGATCTTTTTTCCGAGCCGGTCGAAGTTTTCGCCCAATTGAAGGCACGAATGCGCATCGGAAGCGGTAGTGAATGGGATGCCTTTCGCGACCGCGCGACAGATGATCTCGTCGCTGGGATAAAGCTCCCCGACGGGTTTGCGCCAGCCGGCGGTCGATAGTTCCATCGCGAGATCGGCCCGGCGGATTGTGGAAAGCACCGCGTCGAGCAAGTCGTCGATATTTTTCCTCGCGCGAAAACCAAAGATCTTCACGAGGTCGAGGTGCCCCATGCAATCGACCAATCCGCTCTCAGCCATCGCGCCGATGCGCGCGAAGTAATCAGCGTAAACTTCATCAATATCGCGTCGGCTGAATTCCGCCTCCTCGCCGGCGTGATCGAAGGCCCAATCGCCGCCCAGGAAGTGGACGGAACCGAGCACAAAATCGAGCCGGTCCCAATTCTTCTCCACCCAGGCGCGGCCGGCGGCGGAATGGACTGGGTCGTTATCCAGTTCGATCCCGGCGCGAATTTTCAGGTCGGGATTGGCTTCGCGCAGTCGCTCGATCTCACCGAAATCGATACCTTGGTGATAGCGATCGTGGTCGGTCAGCGCGATATCGCCCAGTCTGAGTTTGCGGGCCTGCTCCGCCCACGGCTGAAGCAGCTCCCGCGTGTAGGGCTGGAGTCGATGACCCTGCGGGTGAAGATGGTAATCGGAGAAAAGTTTCACCGCCGTGATGACGGCTTGCTCACGGCGCGGCGATTCCCTTGCGCTGCGCGCGGAGCTCCGGATACGCGGGCACCGTTACCTCGACGGTGAAGACTTTGCCGGACTCGAGCTCGCGCGTCGCGATTGTCTCGGAATACTCAACATGCTCGTGCGGGTTGATCAGAAGCGTGCTCGGTTTCTCATCAAACGCGCGGTTGTCCGACCAGCGCGTGACGACGCGACCCGAGGAATCGTGAAGCAGAATCTCGATCCGTTGCTCGGTCGGAAAAAGCAGCTCGACGGCCTTAACGCCGCGATTGGTGAGGAGGACGTGCACCGGCAATTGCCGCGTTTCCGCGAGCTTGATCGGCTCCGAGGGCAACTCGACCGTCAGCGCCAAGCCCCGGATTTTCGGATTTTTGTAAGTCGGGATTTTCTCTTCCGAACTAAAAGGATGAGTGAGCCGGCTAAACCAACTCCGTTTCTCCTGGGCCGGCGCAATGCGCGCAGTCGCCAGAAAAAGCAGTGCCGTCACGAGCAGGGTTATTCGCATCGGTCCCAAACGAGCCAACGTTGCAAAAAGTGTCAAACCCTTTATCAATCGGCAATGCGCACCCTGCTTCCTCTCGCGCTTGTTTGTTTCATCACGCTGAGTGCGGAAGCAGGCCCACGACATTGCATCTTTCGCGTGCACCTCGAGACTAACGCGCGCGACGGCTCGGCCTTCGCTCAGCCACTGCGCTCGATCAGCGGCCGCGAGGTTTACATCGAGAAAACTCCCTGGTTGAGCGAACGCGATGTCCGCAGCTTCTATCCTTACCGTGCGTTCGACGGCAGCTATGGCGCGTTACTCGAACTGGACGACCACGGCCGCATCGTACTCGACACGCTGAGCGTCGAGCGTCGCGGTTCGTATCTCTATGTTTTTGTCGATGGCCGGGCAGTGACCGAGTTTCAGGTCGACCGCCGTGTTTCCGACGGCCGCATCTATCTTGCCTCCGGCCTAACGACTGCCGATCTCAAAATGATGGCGAAGGATTGGAAATTGATCGGCAGCCGCAAGAAAAAATGAGCGGCGCGGTCCGTCTCGCGGCCCTCTTCTTTCTCGCAGTCACCGCCGCCGCGTATGCCGAGGATGACCGAGTGAATCTGGCGCTGCCGACGGACAATACCGCCCTCCTGCGGGGCGACGGCGCCGCCTTTTATCAGGTCGTTGAACGCAACCTGCATGGCGTCATTTCCTATCCCTGGCAGGGTGGCCAGTATGGCTTTGTCCGTGACCCGCGCGAACTCGGCGGCGAGACGGTTTACACGCGTTTCCACGAGGGAATGGACATTAGCCCGCTGCATCGCGACGCAAAAGGTGAGCCGCTCGATGAGGTGCGCGCGATGGCCGGCGGAGAGGTCGTTTACACGAGCGAGCACGCGGGCGCGTCGAACTACGGGCGTTATGTCGTCGTCGAGCATCGTTGGGATGGGTGCCCGTATTACAGCCTCTACGCCCATCTCAACACGATTGCGGTCGCGCCCGGCCAGAGGGTGAAGCAGGGCGACAAGCTCGGCGTGATGGGACATACCGGGAGTGGGATCACTCGCGAACGCGCCCACGTCCACGTTGAGCTGAATCTCTTGCTCAGTTCGCATTTCGAAGCCTGGCACGAAAAATTTTTCCCGACCGAGATCAATCGTCATGGGATTTACAACGGCATCAATCTCGCCGGGCTCGATCTACCGCGGCTTTTCCTCGCCTTGCGCAGCGATTCGTCGCTTACCATTCCGGCGTTTCTGCGCGGCGAAGAAATCTTCTATCGCGTGCTCGTTCCAAACTCGCCTGACTTTGAGCTGGCACGGCGTTATCCCTGGATGGTTGAAGGTTTGCCTAACGAAAATCCAGTTTCGTGGGAGGTTTCCTTCGCCCGCTCCGGTTTGCCTTTGCGCATCGCGCCAAGCCATCGCGCGGTGCAGACGGCGGAGATTTTGTGGCTTAAATCAACTGCGATTGACGCCCGCTATCTCACGCGCGAGAACGTCGCCGGGCGCGGAACGAGCGCGCATCTGACCGAGAGTGGCAAAGGGTTGATGCAGTTGCTGAGTTCTCCGGAATCCTTCGGTCCAGGATTTGCCCGCTGATTTCACAAGAGACAATGGTCCCGCTCATCGGCGAATCGGCCACTCACCCGGCACTGTGCAGGTGACGGTGGTGCCTGCCCCTGTGCGACTTTCGACCTGGAGCTGGCCGCCGATAACGTTAGCCCGGTGACACATGATTTCCAGACCCATGCCTTTGCGATGCGACTCGGTCTTGAAGCCCTTCCCGTCATCGCGCACTTGCAGGAGAAGCACTGAACCGGTGCGCCGCAGCTCAATCACAATATTGCGCGGCTTGGCGTGCTTGAGCGAGTTGTTCACTGCTTCGGCGGCGATCCGGTAAAGATTGAGCGAGACCGCCTGGTCGGGGACACGCACATTCCTCGCACCATCGCACCGGCAGACGACGTTATGCTGGCTGGCGCGAAAGGCCAATTCCCGCAGCGCGTTGAGCAGACCGCCGCTCCGCAGCCCAACGGGATGCAGACCGCGGGCGAGGTCGCGCGCGAGGCCGACGTTCTTGTTCACGAGTCTGGCCGCCTCGGCGAAGCGCGTGGCATCGCGCGGCCGCGCTTTTTCCAGCTTTTTCGCCTCGGTTTCGAGGAAAAAAGCGGTCGCGGCCAGTTCCTGGCAAAGGCTGTCGTGCAAGTCGTCGCCGATGCGGCGTCTCTCGCGTTCGCCGATCGTGAGAATGCGCTGTTCGAGGAGAATTCTTTTATCCATCTCGACGCGCAGCTTTCGATTCGACTTGGTGAGCTCGATGGTGCGCTGTTGGACGCGCCGCTCAAGGTCCTCCTTGGCCTCGTGTTCCGCGGTGGCGTCCCGCGCAATTTTAGCAAACCCGCGGAGTGCTCCCGTGTGTGGGTCGTCGAGCCGGTGCATCACGCCGTCGACCCAAATGCGGGTGCCATCTTTGCGCAGATGCCAGCGTTTGTCAGGGGCGCTCCCATCGCGCATCGCGATCGCGATCTCCTGCTCCTCTTGTTTGGTCTTGCGATCCTTTAAGGTAAAAATGAGCCGGCCGGATTTCCCGATCGCCTCCTCCGCCGTCCAGCCAAATACGCGCTCCGCGCCACTGTTCCAATGGATGATGGTATTGTTGGGATCGAGAAGAAAGATGGCGTAGTCACGCGCGCCTTCTACCAGATAACGGAAACGCTCCTCGCTTTCGCGAACCGCGTCCGAGGCCGTCCGTTGTTCGTGAATGTCGCTCGCCGCGGCAAACCAGCGGATTGCCTCTCCGGCTTCGTTGCGGAGCGGATTCTTCTGCACCAGAAACCAGCGGTATTCGCCCTCCTTTGAGCGGAAGCGCTGCTCGTGACGCATCGGCTTGTTGGCGGCGATCGCCGCCCGGAATTTGCGCTGCACTTCGCCTCGTTCGTCGGGGTGAACGGCATCCAGCCAGCCGTCTCCCGCCGTCTGCTCGGGCGTCTGTCCGGTGTATTCGATCCAGCGCTGGTTGAACCAGTCGGCCGCGCCGTTGCCATCCGTGCTCCAGAGCAGGTCCGGCACGAGATTGGCCACCGCTCGGAAGCGTTCTTCGCTCACCCGCAGCGCTTCCTGGGCACGATTCCGCTCGGTGACGTCCAGCGCCATGCCGACGATGAATCGGCGGCCGTCGCGCAAAACTCCAATTGGCGAGGCAGTGAAACTCCAGGTGCGCTTTTTGCCCGCGCGCGTCACGATGTTGAAATCGATCTGCTCCAACGGCCCTTGGCCATGGAAGGTGCGGCGCATCCGCTCGCGCACATCTTCGCCGCCGAAGCCGTAAGCTTTGTTTAGCCAGGCATCGAAATTCGGAATCTCTTGCATGGTGTAACCAGTCAGCTCGGTCCAACTGCGGCTGATCTGGAGCACCTGCCCATCTTCCGCCTGCATGATCATGGGAATGGGCACTTCCCTCACCCCGCGCCGGAATTCCTCCTCGCTCTGGCGCAGCGCTTCCTCCGCGGTGCGTCGCTCGGTCACGTCGATGAAGTTGACAACTACGCCATTGATCTTGTCATCGAGCGTGCGGTAGGGCGCGAGCCGCGCGAGGAACCAGCCGTTGCCGCGCTTCTTCACTTCGCGCTCGTGTTTCGTCAGGTCGCGCAGGACCTGGTCGGCGTCCTGCACCAGCTCGGGATAATTGAGCTTGCTCGTGATGTCGGAGAGCGGCCGGCCGACATCGGTCGGGATCATGTTGAACAATTCCTGCACCCGCGGGGTGTAGCGTTTGATCCGCAGTTCCCGGTCGAGAAAGATGGTCGCCATGTCGGTCGAGGCCATCAGATTTTGCAGGTCGCTGTTCGTCCGGTTGAGCTCTTCGAGGTTGTTCTTCAGCTCTTGATTGACCGTGGTCAGTTCTTCATTGATCGACTGCAACTCTTCCTTGCTTGTCTCCAGCTCCTCGCTCGCGGAACGCAACTCCTCGTTCATCGCCTGGAGTTCTTCGTTCGAGGCTTTCAGCTCTTCGCCGGAGGCTTCGTATTGCTCGACCGTGACATTTAACTGCGAGCGCACTTCCTGAAGTTCCTCCTCCAGCTGACGGGTCACCGGCTCAGGCGCCGCAGTTGCCGGCTCGGCCTGTTCTTCTCTGCTGGCGGATTTTTCTTCGAAGATGACGAGGAAAAACTTCTCCACCGCATCGGGCGGCGACGGCCGGATGTGGAGATCGACGAAATTAACGTGCTGATTGCGCGGCAGCCGGATCCGCGGAACGGTAACTGTCTCGCTCCCGCGCGCGGCGCGGAAAAGAGCGGTGCGCAATTCCAGCCGGAGCGGCTCGAGGACGATCTTGAGGAGATTGGCGGAAGGCTCGCCCGCCGGCAGTTGGAGAAAGGCGCCCGCCTTATCCGACAAATGGAGGATATCGTAGTTCTCATCCACGATCACGGAAGGCGGAGCGTATTGCTCGAGCAGCCCGAGGTGTAATTCGCCTAACGACCGCAGACGCTGCTGGTCGATGGACAATGGCGGCAACTCGCCCTGCGTCGGCGCCAGTTCGCTCACTGCCGGCGGCGTGGCGAGGCGCGGGAGAACGGCCGGCTTCTCCTCGGCGCGCGCGCGCCGTGGGAGCAGTTGCACCGTCGGCGGCCGCGGCGGGGTGGACCGGCGCGCATAGAGACGCTGGCGTTTGTCGAGCACGGCAAAGTAGCGCCCGTCATCGATGTTCTCCGAGCCGCCGATGAAAAGTAGCCCGCCCGGCCGGAGCGCGAAATGAAAAATATCGAGCACGCGATGTTGCGCCGCCGGCTTGAGATAAATCAGAAGGTTGCGACAGGAGACCAGATCGAGCCGCGAAAAAGGCGAGTCGCGCAGCAGGTCGTGCTCGGCAAAGAGGACCAGCTCGCGCACTTCCTTGCGAATGCGATAACGGCCGTGCGTCTCGAAAAAGAACCGGCGCAACCTTTCCTGCGAGACATCGGCCTCGATCGTGGCCGGATAAATTCCCTCGCGCGCATCGCGCACCACTTCGTCGTCGAGATCGGTCGCGAAAACCTGGATGGAAGGCGGCCGCTCCAGGCGGCTGGCCTGTTCGAAAAGCATCATCGCGATCGAGTAGGCTTCCTCCCCCGTGGCGCAGGCTGGCACCCAGACGCGCACCTGGTCGTTAGGCGTCTTGCCCGCGAAGAGCTGCGGGATGTGCGCCTCGAGCACGGCAAAGGCATCGGGATCGCGAAAAAAATGCGTCACGCAAATGAGCAGGTCGCGCAGAAGCGCGGAGGCCTCATGGGCGTGGGTGCGCAGGAAATCGAGATAGGCTGGAATTGTCTCGAGCGAGTTGACCTGAAGGCGGCGCGCGATCCGGCGCAGGACGGTGGCGCGCTTGTAATGCGAAAAATCGTGTCCGGTCTGGCTGCGCAGGAAAGCGAGCACTTCGCGCAAGGCCGTTTCGTCGTCGGGATCGTCGGTCTGCTTTGCGACCAGCGGCCCGCCCGGCGCTTTCTCTTCGTGCTCGTGTTCGCCATCGCCTTCGATTTTCTCAGCCGGCAGCGTCATCGCTTTCTCATTCTCGACGTAAGCGAGCAGCCGCTTCGGCATTTCGCCAACCGGCAAAACCCAATCGACCATCCCGGTCTCGATCGCGTGCCGCGGCATGCTGTCGTATTCCGCCTCCGCCGGTTCCTGCGCGATCGTCACCCCGCCCTGCGCCTTGATGTGCTTGAGCCCAATGACGCCATCCGAATCGGTGCCGGACAGAACGATGCAAACCGAGCGCTGCCCGTATTGCTCGGCGAGGGTGCGAAAGAAAAGATCGATCGCGATGCGCCGGCCGGTTTGCTGTTGCGGATCGCTCAGGGTCACCATGCCATCGATCATCGCGAGATGTTTGTTAGGCGGGATGACGTAAATGTGATCCCGCTCCACCTTGATCGCCTCGTTCACTTGCAGGACCGGCATCGACGTCTGCGTCTGGAGAATCGCGGCCAGGTTGCTTTCGTGCTCGGGCGAGAGATGCATCACCACCACGAAAGCGAGGCTGCTCTCCGAGGACATTTGTCCAAAAAATTCCTGGAGCGCTTGAATCCCGCCGGCCGACGCGCCGAGGCCGACAATCGCCACCGGCGCGCTGCGCTTGCGCTCGCTTCCGTTTTTGGAACGGCCATTGCCGCGACGGTTTTTTGCGTCCGCGGGTTTGTTATTTTTCATACCTTTGGGCACTACTCAGGCCAGATGCACCCATGATGCAATCCGACAGGAAGAAACTTTACGGGCAATTGCGAACAGCCGCATGCTAAGCCCGCGAGGACAATTACCTCAACCCTATTTGTTACGCACTTCCAGAGATGCGTCGCGTCCGCCGCGTGATCCGATAAAAGCCAGCGCCGGCCTCGGCGTTCAGACGTGCAACTGCCGCTTCGCCTCCCAGAATCGCACCGCGGCGATGATGAGCGCCTTCGTGCGCTCGAGCCGCGGTCGGACCGCGATGTCGGCGTAACCACAGGTCTCCGCCGTCCCCGCCACCGGCCGCTTGCTTCGCTGTTTGCGACCCAACGCGGGAGCGGAACGAACTCCAGAATTTCTTTTCACTGACATCCTTCCCTTTTTTCCCTTCTGCCCTGACGACGCGCCTAACGACCATCATCCCGGTACTCGTGTCGCCACGGCGCATTCTCCAGCACCAGCTCCGCGTTATCCAGGTAAAACGGCTCGAGATCGTCGCCCCCGCTCATCACGAGGGCGGCCGTGGCCGGCTCGCGCAGGATTTCTACGCCTGCCATCCGCCGTTCGCGATTGTGGCTCCGTCTCATCTTCCGATCGGGCATACCCCAACCAAAGCAGACAGCAGGAGGCGCGACAATCAGGCGCGAGACTAATCGCGACCTGACGAGAAATCTTAGTCCATGAGGTCAATCAGCCCGCCTGGTCGACCTCGAAAAACGCACGGCGTCGTTAGGCGCGGAACCCTTGTCCTAACGCGCAATCAACTTGTTAAACCGGCTTTTCTCGGGCGCGGTTTTGCTTTTTCGCCTTTCGTTAGGCATGAGTTGATTGCTATTGCAAAACCCGGGGCACGCGCAGGAAGGCGAAGATGCCGGAATGAGCCCAGTGGGAACGGCCCTTCGACCCGGCCCCGCTCGCGCGCCGGCCCGGCGCCTGACCCGGCTGCGCCTCCTCGGTTGCGATCCATTCGATCGGGACCGCCGGACAACCTTCGGTCGGACATTCCAAACGGTAACGCGGCCCATCGCGCCACCCGCGAAAAACCTTGATCTCACGACCGGTAAACATTTCGCCGCAGCGGCGGCAATAGCGTTCCTCGTCGAGCGAATCCCAGTGGTGAAAAATATCCGCTTCGCGAAGTGCCTTCAGCTTTTTCACAGGCGAGAGGTTAAGGGGTTTTCTGCCCATGTCGGGAAGCGTACCTACCCGCAATTTTTGCCGCCATCGGGTGAACGGCGTTTTGCGATCTAGGGCAAAATCCTAGCCCGCCCAGACCTGCTGCTTTGGGCCGCAGACGACCGCGCGCCGCATGCTGGTCGAAACAGTTCGGCGATGCCAAAAAACCTGAGCAACGCCCAACTGGCCGAGTTGCTCGCCCGCGAAGCCGAGCAACAGGAGGGAATCCGGCAACGCGCTTTCCGCCGTGCGGCGCGCGCTGCATTTCTCTGGCCCGAGGAAGCAGCCGACCTCGTCGCGGCCGGACGCTCGTTAGGCGAACTGGCCGGCATCGGTCCGTTTCTCTCCGCTCAAATTCGTCGATGGTTCGACTCGCCGCCGCAGCCGATGCGGGCGTCACCCTTGCGGCGTGATTTTCTCACCCGGGCGGAGGCGCGCCGCATTCTCGCGGCGCAGCCCGATTGGGCGAAACGCCTGCGCGGCGACCTGCAAATGCACACGCAATGGAGCGACGGCTCGGGCACGATCGTGGCGATGGCGAATGCGGCGGAAGCCCGCGGTTACGAATACATCGCGATCACGGATCATTCCAAAGGTCTCAAGATTGCCGGCGGAATCGACGAGCAGACCCTCGCGCGCCAAGGCGACGAGATCGACGCCTGGAACGCGGCGAATCGCGGCGCGGGAGTGCGGGTGCTGCGTTCCATCGAGCTGAATCTGAATCCGCGCGGCGCGGGCGACATGAATCCGCACTCGTTAGGCAAACTTGATCTTGTCCTCGGCTCCTTCCATTCCTCCCTCCGCACGACCGAGGACCAGACGGCCCGTTACCTCGCCGCTCTCCGCCATCCGCAACTCGACATCCTCGGCCATCCGCGCGGCCGGATTTATAATTTTCGCCTCGGTTTGCAAGCTGATTGGCCACGCGTCTGCGCGGCGGCCGCGAAGCAAGAGAAGGCGCTCGAAATTGATTGCTATCCCGATCGGCAGGACCTGAATGTGTCGCTCCTGAAAATCGCACGCGCCGAGGGAGTCCTAATCTCGTTAGGCACAGATGCTCATCATCCGTGGCAGCTCGAATTCATCGAGTTGGGGTTGGCGGCGGCATGGCAGGCGCGTATCTCCGCCGACCGGATCATCAATTTTCTTCCCCTCGCCGAGCTCCAGCGTTGGGCCGGCCGGCGCTCTTCTTAGCGAAACGGCCTAGGTATTATCCTAACGCACCGGTTTGACGTGGGCCTAATTGCGCAGTCCCGGCCTGACTGATTACCTCTCGACAGATCGATGAACCGGCACGTGCAGTTGGACGAGAAACTCAATGCTCTCCGCAATGCGGACAGCTTTCGCAAATGGTATTCCCTCGATGACCGGAGGGTTTGCGTCCTTTGCGACCGGCTCATCACCGGCCGCATGATCGATGTGTGGCAGGACAATCGTGGCGGCTACCATCTCCACTGTCCGACCCCTGGCTGCCTCGCGACCCCGCGCGACTGGTTTTATCACGGGCCGGTCCGGGCCCGCGTCCCGAAGGTGATGACGACACCTCCTCTGGCCGTTTACGCGCAGGCTACGGCGCATCGTTAGGCTTTCGCCTAACGACCCCGCGGCACGGACGAAGACCGCACCGGACGAAGGACGTGCTGGTGATGCAGTGCGACCGCTCGGTGATCCTCTCCATTGACCTGCGCACCGCAGGCCGGACAGCGATAAAAAGGCTGGTTTTTTGCCTCAGCTGCCTTGTCTTGGCGCGCCAGAATTTTTCGTGCTGGCATCGTTCGTTGTTTGGCCGGACGCCGCATACTGCTAATAAACAACCGTCTCGTGGCCGCGAACATTGGGCCGCCGTCGCACCTCTGCCTAACGAAAATTCCTAGCGCGCCGGATCAGTTCGAGCCAGCCTGCAGCGGAGCATGAAGGACAATAGCTGCGATGCGATCGTAGTCGGTTCTGGGCCTAACGGATTGGCCGCGGCCATTACTCTGGCCCGGGCGGGATGTTCTGTCCGGGTGCTGGAGGCGAACCCGAGTCTCGGCGGCGGCGCCCGCTCCGCCGCGCTTACTCTGCCCGGGTTTGTGCACGATATCTGTTCGGCCATTCATCCGCTCGCCCGCGGTTCGCCTTTCTTCCGCAGCCTCCCGCTCGAAGAACTGGGACTGCGCTGGATCCAACCGCCGATCGCGCTCGCTCATCCGCTTGACGACGGCTCGGCTGCCTGCCTGCGCCAGGATGTGATGGAGACGGCGCAGTCGTTAGGCAAAGACGCCTCCAGTTATCGCCGGCTCATGCAACCACTCGCCCGCGACTGGAACAAGCTCGCTGCCGAATTTCTCCAGCCGCTCCTTCATCTCCCGCGCCATCCGATCGCGCTCGCCCGCTTTGGTTTTGGCGCGCTCGCGCCTGCAGCCATGCTCGCGCGATCGCGCTTCCACACTCCGGCCGCGCGCGCCCTCTTCGCCGGCATCGCTGCCCATTCTTTTCTGCCCTTGAGCGCACCTGCATCGGCCGCCTTCGGGCTGGTTCTCGGCGCCGCCGGTCACGCCGTCGGCTGGCCTTTGCCCCGTGGCGGCGCACAGACGATCTCCGATGCGCTCGCCGCGTATCTGCAATCGTTAGGCGGCGAGATCGAGCTCAATCGCCGGGTCGAGCATCTCGATGATCTGCCGCCGGCGCGCGCGGTTCTTTTCGATACGACCTGCTGGCAATTTGCCGCGATCGCGAAAGAGAAACTGCCGGCACACTATCGTCGCCGCCTAACGAACTTCCGTCACGCTCCCGGTGTTTTCAAAATCGATTATGCGCTCTCCGGCCCGGTGCCGTGGCGGGCGCAAGAATGCCGCGCCGCCGGTACTTTGCACCTCGGCGGCAAGCTCGAGGAGATCGCGGCGGGCGAAGCGACGGTCGCGGCCGGACGACATCCGGAAAGGCCGTTCGTGCTCGTCGCACAGCAAAGCCTCTTTGATCGAACGCGCGCGCCGGCAGGCAAGGAGACGCTGTGGGCGTATTGCCACGTTCCGCACGGCTCCGATCGCGACATGACGGCCGCGATTGAGAAACAGATCGAGCGCTTCGCGCCCGGGTTCCGCGATTGCATTCTCGCCCGTCAACCCGCGCGTCCGGCTGATCTCGAACGCGCCAATCCGAACCTGATCGGCGGCGACATCAACGGCGGGGCGAACGATCTCTGGCAGTTGCTCGCCCGGCCAGTCGTTAGTCCGGCGCCCTATCGCACACCGGCGCGCCGGCTTTACCTCTGCTCGTCCTCGACCCCGCCCGGCGGTGGCGTGCACGGAATGTGCGGCTATCACGCCGCCCGTACTGTGCTGCGCGACTGTTTCGGCATTCGGCTCGGACCGATCCCGCCTAACGACTATAAACAACCATGATCTTTACCTGGCTTCTCCTTCTCATTCCGATCTCGCTCCTCCTGCAATACTTTCTCCATGTCGGGCCGATCTGGGTTTTCGTTTCGGCGATGCTTGCGATCGTGCCGCTGGCGGAATGGATTCGCCGTGCCACCGAACAGCTCGCGGCGCGTGCTACGCCCGCAATCGGCGGCTTGCTCAACGTGACTTTTGGCAACACCGCCGAACTGGTCCTCGCGCTTTTTGTTTTGGCGGCCGGTGAAACGGGCGTGGTGAAAGGTCAGATCACCGGCTCGATCATCGGGAACAGCCTGCTCGGGCTCGGCCTCGCGATCGTCGTCGGCAGTTGGGGACGCGAACGGCAGCGCTTCAAGGCGGAGCGGGCCGGGCTCCTCTCCAGCCTGCTGATTCTCGCGATGATCGGCTTGCTCGTGCCGGCGCTCTTCGATTACACCGAGCGCGGAATCGGCGCCGCGCGCCTGCAGTTGGAGGAAGACCTCAGCCTCTGCGTCGCGGTCGTGCTCATCCTGGTTTACCTCGCGAACCTGATCTACACGCTCGTGACGCATCGCGAGATCTTTGAGTTCGAACGAACCGAGGGAGAAGGCAAGGAAACGCCCTGGCCGATCTGGCAATCGCTTGCCGTGTTAGTCGTCGGAACGGCCTTGACCGCCTGGGAATCGGAGCTGGTTTCCGGCGTGCTCGGTCAAACCGCGAGTCGACTCGGGCTGACTCGTTTCTTTCTTGGAGTCATCGTCCTGGCAGTGATCGGCAACGCGGCCGAGTACGTCGCCGCGATTTATTTCGCCCGGCGCGATCGGATGGGTTTGGTCATGAGCATTACAGTCGGATCGAGCATCCAGGTGGCGCTGCTCGTCGCGCCGATTCTTGTTCTCGTCTCTTACTTCATGGGTAAACCGATGAATCTGGTCTTCGAAAATCCGCTCGAGCTGGTCGCGATCGCTGGCGTGAGCTTCGCCGTCAATGCGATCGCAGCCGATGGCGAGACCACCTGGTTCGAAGGTGTGTTGCTCCTCGCCACCTATGTCATCCTCGCGGTCGCCTTTTTCTTTGTGCAAACCTAAGCACAAGAACAACGCGCCGCCTTCTGCCGCCGCGCCGCTGCAGGCGCCTGACGAAAAAATGCCTGCCTCGGGCAGTCACGTTGACATAAAAGAACGCAAAGGAATTTGCCTAACGACTTCGCAGCGCGAAAAAAGTTCATCGTCGCCAGACAAAATCCCCAGTTGGCGGCGTCTCAATCATAAAAGACCGTGAAGAGGTCATGGAGAGGACGCGCACCGATGAAGATTGGAAAAGCTGTTTCGCACAACTGGCCCCGGCGCTCCTCCTCTTCGCCCGCCGCTGGACCCGTTGCCGGGCCGACGCCGAGGACGTCGTGCAGGAAGCCTTCGTCCGTTTTTGCCGACGGGAGCATTCGCTCGAAAACCGCGCCCTCCTCTATTCCGCGGTCCGTTCCGCCGCGCTCGACCGGCTCCGGAGCGATGAGCGGCGCGCCCGCCGCGAAGCCAAAGCCGCGCTCGATCGCGCGCAACATTACGAGCCGCAATTCACAGAGTTGGATGAAGGCCAGCGCCTCCTCGCCGAAGCGGTCGAGCGCTTGCCTAACGAACAAAGGGAGGTCGTGATCTTGAAAGTTTGGAATGAGCTGACCTTCGCCGAGATCGCCAAAGTGCTGGACGTTTCGCAGAACACCGCCGCCTCTCGCTATCGCTACGCCCTTGGCGCCCTGCGCAAAACTTTGCAGCCCCATGAATGATTTCTCGGAGTTGGAGGCAGAACTGAAGAAGCTGAGGCCGGCGCCGAT
>JAICXG010000131.1 GCA_025980625.1 Chthoniobacterales bacterium | reverse complement strand
CTACCAATTTTTTTCTGTTTCACGACCGCATTCCCGCTTACATCCTTTCCCGATGAGTGCATCCAATGCCGAAGCCACCATGGCCGTTTTCCTCGATCTCGAAAACATCGCCCTCGGCGCGCAGGAAGCGAAGTTCCCCGCCTTTGAAATCCGCAAGGTATTGGAGCGCCTGCTGCTCAAGGGCCACATCGTCGTGCGGCGCGCCTATTGCGATTTCGAGCGCTATAAAACCTTTAAGCGTGGGCTGCATGAGGCCGCGTTCGAGATGATCGAGATCCCGCACGTTCGGCAATCGGGAAAAAATTCCGCCGATATCCGGATGGTGGTGGATGCGCTCGACCTTTGTTACACGAAGAGCCACGTGGACACCTTCGTCATCATCAGCGGCGACTCCGATTTCTCGCCGCTCGTGAGCAAGTTGCGGGAGAATGCGAAGACCGTGATCGGAGTCGGGGTGAAACAATCCACCTCCGACCTCTTCATCACGAATTGCGACGAGTTTATCTACTACGACGACCTGGTGCGGAGCAATCCGCGCCGTAAACGGCAGGTGCGCGAGGAGAAACCGGCAGGCACGCGCAACCAGGGGCCGCCGATCGAAGACGCGCTCGATCTGCTCACCGACACTTGGGAAGCGCTGCGCGCCGAAGAGGGCGAAGATAATCCGGTCCACGGCTCGCGCGTCAAGCAGACGATGAAGCGCCAGCAACCCGGCTTCAACGAGCGCGCTTACGGCTTGGGAAGTTTTAGTGATCTCTTGCGCGAGGCACAGAAGCGTCACTTGCTCAAACTCGAAACCGATCAGGGCGCCGGCGGATATTTTCTTCTCCCCGTGCAATAGTTACTGCGGATTAAGCGCGGCCGTTCTGAGGCTGCAGCGGATTTATTTTTTTCTGACGAAGCGCGAATAATCCGCGGAAAGCGAAGTCTAAAAAATGGCTTTCGCAGCTCCGCACTTCTCTCAGCCCGCCCGCGAAGTCCCAGCTCTCATGGGGAAGAAGATTTTTCTCGAGCGATATCGACTCTCGATTGGTCGCAACGGCCGTCCGGTGGAACTTCATTGTTCGTCGAACGCTCGCAGCTATCGCGCGCAGGAAATCGGAACCGGACGCGAAGTGGCGATCACGATCGTCTCGTGCGTGCCGACCGATGCTGCGATGCTCGAGAGGCTTACGAGCAACGCCGCAGCCGCTCAGACAATCAATCACATCAGCATCCCGAGACTCTATGATTTCCGCCGGCAGGATGATGACTTGATCTACGTGACGGAATATTGCGACGGTCATACCGCCGCGGCCTGGGTCGCGGTGCGCGGCCCGTTCCCGATCGGACCCGCCCTGCGAATTGCGCTCCAAGTGGTGGATGCGATGAACGCGACGGCGTTCCAGCGTCTCTACCATCCGGCTTTGAATCCCGACAATATTCTCCTGCTTGCTGGCCAGATCGAGGACGGGGATTGGCCGCGGATCAAAATCTTTCAATGGTTCGCACCACTCCCGGATCTTGCCGCACGGGGCGATCCGCAGATCGATCGCATCGCCGAATTTGCCGCGCCCGAGCAACTGTGGGGCGGGCAGGTCGACGTGCGGGCGGAGATTTATTCACTCGGGGCGACGATGTGGTTTCTGCTTACTGGGACTCCGCCTACGGGGCCTGTCGCAGGAAAATTGCGCGGCGTGCCAAAGATTGTGCGCCATTTGCTCGAGCGAATGCTGCGGGTGAACCCGGTTGAACGTCCGCAGGATCCGCTCGCGCTTGCCTCCTGCCTCCAGACCTGTCTCACGCGAGTCGAGCGGCGGGAAAATAGCCGGCGGTGTCTCCGTTTGCCGATCGCAGCGGTGGCGCGACTCATTAGGCCAGACGGCGAGCCGCCGTTCCCGCCGAAGCCGCTGGCAATCGCCGCGTTCGTCATTGGTTTCGTAATGGCGGCCGCCCTCGTGTTTTCTGGGGTGTGGCGTGAGCGGCAAGCAGGCTCTCAAGCCCAACACCGCCGTCTCCATGCGCCCGCCGCGACCGAGCAAGATGTCACGGCCTCTGCGCCGCCGCCGCTTTTCGCCGGGCAAGTCGTGAGTGGAAGTTCCGCCGAAGAGCCGAGTCCGACCGAGAAGCGCTCCTCGTCGCCCGGGATCGCGCCACCCGCCGAGGGGCCATTACAAACGCCGCTCGTCAGCATGCGCGAGAACGAGCAAATCTCGACGGCCGCAGCCGACAAAATGCTCCCGAAAAATGTAGCTCGATCAGATGACGACGATGCCGTGGCTGCCGCCTCGCCTGCAAAAGACGGATCTGCGGGCGAGTCTACAGCACGGATCGCGAAAACGCCCCGCTCGACGGGAAAACGCATTGTGAGCCATTCGCGCAGTCATTCGCGGCGGCCCGGCACCACAAGTCACACGCTCGTGCGGAACGCAAGACGAGCCCAGCCCATCCCCAAGCTGCACGTCGGCTCCAGGCCTGCGGAACTTATCGGCACCACTTCCGATGGCCGCTGGATTTTATCTGTCTCAGATTCCGGACGGAGATTTATCGTGCCACCGCCGCCGGGTTACGGCCCGTGAGCGGCTCGCGCCTAACGAATTGGCGCAGCACTTCCGCCGCAATCTGAAACGAACGCAGTCGCGCCTCGTGATCGTAAATCTGCGCCGTCGCGATGATTTCGTCCGCTTGCGTGCGCTCGATCAACTCCTCGAGACGCGCTCGCACGGTTGCCGGCGAACCGATGGCCGAGCAGCGCATCCGTTCCATCACCGCCGCACGTTCCATTGCGCTCCAGCGATTCTCCATATTGTCGATCGGGGGTGGGAGTTTGCCTGGCCGGCCCCGCATCATACTAACAAACTGGAGCTGCGACGACGTCGCTAACCGCTGTGCTTCCGCATCGCTCTCGGCGGCGAAGACGCCGGCGCCGACGATCACGTGCGGACGGTCGAGCGCGGCAGAAGATTTAAAATTCTTTCGGTAAAGCGCGAGGGCGACCTCGAGGTATTCAGGAGCGAAATGCGATGCGAAGGCAAAAGGCAGTCCCAGTTCCGCCGCGACCCGTGCGCTAAAATCGCTCGAGCCTAACAAATAAAGTGGAAGCTTCGCGCCGGCGCCCGGCACGGCCTGCACTGGCTGTCCTGGCAGCGCCGGTTCGAGATAGGTCTGCAACTCCAGCACGTCCTCGGGAAAGGTATCGCCGCTGCTCCCGAGATTGCGGCGCAGCGCCCGCGCCGTGACTTGGTCGGTGCCGGGGGCGCGTCCGAGGCCGAGATCGATCCGGCCGGGGAAAAGCGCGGCCAAAGTTCCAAACTGCTCGGCAATCACGAGCGGCGCGTGGTTAGGCAACATGATGCCGCCCGCGCCAACTCGAATACTGCGGGTCCCGCCGGCAACATGGCAGATCACGACCGCAGTGGCCGCGCTCGCGATTCCCGGCAGGTTGTGATGTTCCGCCAGCCAGAACCGATGATATCCCCAGCTTTCGGCATGTTGCGCGAGGTCGAGCGAGTTGCGAAACGCCTGCGCTGCGTCGGCGCCTTCGATAATCGGCGCAAGATCGAGCAGAGAAAAATATTTCATTGCGCCTCAACTTATCGCTGCCGGCACTGGCATCGCGTTGATTAAGCTTTCCCGGTTTCTCCGGTTCCCGTAAGTTTCGCTCATGGAATCCCTTTACCTGGTTGGAGTCGCAGTGCTGGCGATTTTTGCGCTCGTGCTCGCGATCGTCCTCTTCAATTTTTTCGGCCTTTGGCTGCGCGCGCGCATCGCGAACGCGCCGGTCGGCATCGGTAAAATGGTCGGCATGCGGCTGCGCAAAGTGCCGGTCGGGCTAATCGTCGACAACCGCATCACGGCGGTGAAGGCAGGGATCGACATCCCGAGCGATCCGCTCGAAGCACATTACCTCGCGGGGGGCGACGTGACGCACGTTATCCTTGCGCTGATTGCGGCCGACAAATCCGGTATTTCCCTCGATTTTAATCGCGCCTGCGCAATCGATCTCGCGACGAAAGGCACGGGTAAGACTGTGCTCGAAGCCGTCCGCACTTCCATCAATCCCAAGATCATCGACGTGCCGAGCGCGGCGATGGGCCGCAACACGATCGATGGCGTGGCCAAGGATGGCATCGGAGTGAAAGTGAAAGCGCGCGTCACGGTGCGTTCGCATCTGGATCGGTTTGTCGGCGGCGCCACGGAGGAGACGATCATCGCGCGGGTGGGCGAGGGGATCGTGACGTCGATCGGCTCGGCCGACACCTATAAGGAGGTGTTGGAAAATCCCGATCGCATTTCCAAACTCGTTCTCCACAAGGGACTCGATAGCGGGACCGCGTTCGAGATTCTATCGATCGACATCGCCGACGTCGACATTGGCGACAATATCGGCGCAAAATTGCAGGCTGAGCAGGCCGACGCGGACAAGCGCGTGGCCCAGGCCAAGGCGGAAGTGCGCCGCGCTGCCGCAGTCGCGGTCGAACAGGAGATGCGCGCCAAGACCCAGGAGATGCGGGCGAAAGTAGTTGAGGCGGAGGCGCTCGTTCCTCAGGCGATGGCGGAGGCGTTCCGCTCTGGGAATCTCGGGATCATGGATTACTACCGGATTAAAAATGTGCAGGCTGACACGAACATGCGTGAGTCAATCGCATCGCCAGACAGACCCGCAACCGAGGGACCCTGACGGTGGCCCTGCCAAGCAAAGTGGAGCGCGACGGCACCCAGTCGAAGGATTTCGTGGAAAGAAGGCTTTCAGCTTGGCCGGCGACATTCTTCGCCTTCGATGCGCTGCTCAGGATGACCAGATGAGACGACGATGAATGACCTTTTCATCTTTCTCGTTCTTGCCGGAATCGCGCTCGTTTTTCGTTGGCTAGCGAAGCAGGCAAGCAGCGAATCCGACGAGTCGCGCCCGGTTCCGCAGAATGAACAACCAAGCCCGCCTAACGAGAGCGACGAAGAGCGGATCCGTCGGTTTCTCGAGGCGTTAGGTGCACCGCCGGGGACACCGCCGCCGCCCAAAGTTCAACGCCAACCGGCTCCGTCACGTCCCGTCGTCACGCCGAATGCGCCGCCGCTGCCGCGCCCGGCCAAACGGAGTTGGGTGCAACCACTACCGCCGCTTGTCACCATTCCGAAAGGGCAGGACGAAGCGCGTCCATCAATCACGGTTGTTTCGGCGCCGGCTGCCGTACTCGACCCACCCCCGATTATGGTCGCGGCAGGTGAGCCGCCGACGCCGCAGCTCTGGGCTGGGACGGCTGCTCGACCCGTTGTTCCGGTTCTCCGGAGCTCGTTAGGCGCGCTGCTCCGTTCCGCGGCGGGTGCGCGCGAGGCGATTGTCCTGCGCGAACTGCTTGGTCCCCCACGCAGCTTCGAGCCGTTCTGCGGTGGCGGGCTGATCTAAGGGAACGAGGTGGCGTTAGGGGCGATTCGATTGTGTAGGAACGCCTGCACGTCGGAAAATGTGACCACGGGCGATTCACGGTCGGGATAGTTTACAAAACCGGTACACAACGAAAAACCCTTGGCGAAAACATCTGGTCCGTAATCTCCACGGGATCAGCATCTTGGTTGCCTTTTTTGTAAATACCAGATATCTGCGCATGCCTTCTGCTAGGGGAATTATTGCAATTAGGGCTTTAGGCGAAAACTATGAAAACAATCATTAGACATCTCCTCGAGACGGCGGCGCCAGTCCTAGCCTTTGCGTTGTTTGTTTCGCAGGCTCACGCGGATTTGATTGATCTCGGGGAAAGGACTCTTACCGCACCTCTCACAGGCGTTAGTTCCGCGCAGGCCTACATCGAGACGGACCAAGGGTTGCCGCCCGGGACACTAACCTATTTCAACAGCTTCGATTCGGACGTGGGCTGGAGGAACAATGGCGCGCTCGACAGCAGTTACTTCGGTGTCGCGCTCAGCACAGACGAGACGACGGCCGCCGTTAGCTGGGATCTCAGCACCTCCGGTTTCCAACTCAGCTACGTCTTTCTTAAAGACGGGCGAGAGAAGGGTGGCACGGATTACCATTATCACCTCTACGGGGTCACGCCGGACGAGGTCTTCCAAAGCATGGGTGATCAAACGGTGGAGATCGATGGAATCCGTCTGATCAGTTACGTCGCGTTCTTCGGCGTGCCGGGTAGTTCGAACGTTCCCGAAGGTGGCGCAACGCTCATCCTTCTGAGCATTGGTCTTGGCGCGATTGAGCTGATTCGCAGAATCCGTCTCGGGCGCGGCCAGATCGCCTGATACCTTTTCCATGCTGGTTGTGGCCGCGGCTTGCAAGCCGCGGCCGATCTTCGTACGTTCTGGCCCGCTCGATCGGCCGGCGTGGCGGAACTGGCAGACGCGCCGGACTCAAAATCCGGTTCCCGCAAGGGAGTGTGGGTTCGATCCCCTCCGCCGGCATCTCCCTTCCCACGCCTGCTCCTAAATCTTGCGCTTAATCTGTTCCTGTTCCAGAGCAGGAACACGAACACGGGCGAGAGCAAACAGGAAAGTCGATCCAAGGACCCGAATCAGGCAAAGGCGCTCTCACGAATCAGATCCCAGACCGCTCGCACGTCGGACTCGGTCGTGAGCACATTGCCGAGCCCGAGCCGAATCGCGCTGCGGCCGCGGAGTTTCGTCACGGTGAGGTAAGTCTGACCGCTCGCATTGAGACGCTCGACCAGTTTCCCGACATTCTCGTTAGGCAAATTGCGCACCGTGAAACAGAGCACACCCATCACGACGGGCGCGAGCAACTCAAAGCGGGCATCCTGCTCAACCCAGTCCGCGAAAAGTCGGGCCAGGCGGAGGTGCTCCCGAATCCGCGCTGCCATCCCTTCCCGACCGAAGGTGCGCCAAACCATCCATGCTTTGATCGCACGAAAACGGCGGCCGAGCGGCACGCCATAATCCATGTAGTTGATTTCGGCGCCGAGCGAGTCCCCGCGCAAATATTCCGGCACGAGGCTGAAGACGCGGCACAGGCGTTCGATTTGCCTAACGAACAAAACACTGAAGTCGAACGGCACAAACAGCATTTTGTGAGGGTTCACGACCAGCGAATCGGCTTCATTCCAACCCTCCGTCACCCATTTGTATTCCGGCAGCAGAGCGAGCCCGCCGCCGTAAGCCGCGTCGATATGCAGCCACAGGTTGTGTTCGCGCGCGACCGCTGCGATTTCTCTCACAGGATCAACGCTCGCGCTCGAGGTCGTCCCGACCGTGGCAACAACGGCGAGCGGATGAAACGCCTGCGCGAGGTCGGCCTCGATCGCTTGCCGCAGCGCGTTCAGATCCAGGCGAAAGGCGTCATCGGACGCGATGCGTTGTACGTTGCGCTGGCCGAGCCCAAGGGCGATGGCCGCTTTTTCGATCGAGCTGTGGGACTGGTCGGAAGTGTAGATACGAAATGGCCGCAGCCCCGGTCGGCCGGCGAGTCCGAGCTCACGCACCGACTCGGCGGCGGCTTCCCGCGCGGCTGCCAACGCGTGCATAATGCCTATTGAAGCAGTGTCGAAAACGACCCCACTAAATTGCTCTGCGAGGCCGAGCCAGTGGCCTAACCAATCGAGCACCAGGGTTTCTAATTCCGTCGCGGCTGGCGAAGTGCGCCAGGTCATTGCATTCACGTTGAGCGCTGCCGAAATCATCTCCGCAAGCACGCCCGGCGCTGTGCTGGTGGAGCCGAAGTAGGCCAGGAAACGGGGATGTCCCCAGTGCACGACGTTTGGCACGATCACTTCTCGGACTTCACGCAGAATGGCCTCGAACGACTCGCCCTCTTCCGGCGGCGAACTGTCCAGCGCCTGCCGCACCGCGTTCGGCTTTTCGTTAGGCGCGACCCGCCGCTCGGCAATCGTCTCGCGGTAATCGGCGATCCAATCGGCAAGCTCGTGCAACT
>JAICXG010000227.1 GCA_025980625.1 Chthoniobacterales bacterium | reverse complement strand
CCTCGGCGGCATGTCCGCGCCGGTGAATGCCGAAAACAAATGATGCGCCCTGTGGCTCGGGAGATCGCCGTTTCCCGTGCGTTGAAACTCAAGCCACCTCATAAATAGCGCGTCATCCCGAGCGGAGCGCAGCGGAGTCGAGGGATCCCGTGGAAGTCACCTTCAAGCTTGCGCGCCGGGATCCCTCGACTTCGCTCGGGATGACAGGCTTTTTGGATTTATGAGATGGCTATGGCTTCTAGAGCCTGAGCCAGCCACGGAAAGCCCTGCCGCCATAGTAAGACTCGGCGCCGTTGTGATAGATAAAAACGCGGCCGAAGCGGCGATCGCCAAAGATCGCGCCACCGAGTTTCCGGATATCAGCTGGTGTCTTCAGCCAGCTCGACGTCTTGGTATCAAACTCTCCAAGTTTCTGGAGTTCCAGATATTTTTCCTCTGTCAGGAGTTCAATGCCCATGGCCGTTGCCAGACCGAGAGCACTACCTTTGGGTTTATGTTCTTTTCTCGCCTCCAACGCTTCCTCATCGTAACAAAGACTTCTGCGCTCTTGAGGAGTTTGGGCCGAACAATCGCAGAAGAGATATTCGCCGGTCTTTATATCATGACCCACCACATCCGGGTCACCGCCGGTTTTTTCCATTTCGTTGAGTGACCAGAGTTTGCCGGTATTAGTCTTTAGCCTGGCTTCTACTTTAGCCCACTCGATGCCCTTATGGCGGTTCATATTCTTCTCAAAGCGGCCTTTCAAAATGCCCAGCAGTCCTTCCTGTTCTTTCGACGACAATGCCTTCTTAGTCCGATTCATTTTGGTCATCTTCGCCCTTCAAAGCGGAGCAGCCAATTTTTTTCCCATGGCAAGAGGATCCTGGCGGTCCAGGACCCCTGCAAGCGCCGCCGTTTTTTCTGCCGTTCCGGATTCCGGTTTTGACATCCGAATCACGCAAGGAGTAAAAGCACAGGAATGATTCCGCTAACTGTTTTGTGGCTTCCGATTCTGGTTTCGGCTGCGATTGTTTTTTTCGCGAGCTTCATTATGCACATGGTGCTCTCGTACCATAGAAGTGATTACCGCGGGCTGCCAAATGAAGAGCGCGTGACCGATGCGATGCGAGATGCTGGGGTGAGACCCGGACCCGCCTATTTCTTTCCGTATTTTGCCTTCAAGGAGATGAAATCGGCGCCCGTGATCGAGAGAATGAACCGTGGACCAGTCGGATTTTTGACGGTGCTGCCCAGCGGACCGCCCGCGATGGGAAAGAACATGATCCAATGGTTCTTGTATTGTGTGGTGATCAGCATCTTTGCCGCTTATCTCTCCGGCCGGCTGCTAACACCTGGGACTGCTTTCCTCCAGGTATTCCGTGTTGTTGGCACAGTCGCATTCCTCGGATATGGCGGCGCTCACGCCCAGGAATCGATTTGGAGCGGCCGAAGCTGGGCGGTTACGCTCAAGCATATTTTGGACAGCGTAATCTACGCGCTGCTGACTGCGGCAATCTTTGGCTGGCTATGGCCGAAATCGCTCTAGCTTCTCCTCGTCTTTGAAGCAGCTGGTCTTGCGCTAGCTCTCATGTATAGAGCGGGCCGGTTCGCGGGCTCTCTGCCCAGAGGCGTGTCGAAAGAGAGCATGAGGCACTGGCACAGAGGCTGCTTAATTGCCTGGCACTAATTGCAACGGGCGCGGCAGGTCCGTGTGAGGTCGTATTACTGTCTCAGGGGGAACAAGACCCGCGTCGTCTTTGGGGTTGATGGCGCGGGTCGCTTCCTTTTGCTGGCGCGACGGCGCTCCGGCCTAACGACTCAACTCAAGCATCCGCCGAATCGGCTGCTCGGCTCGGGCACGCAGGGCTTCGGGAAGAATTATCTCCGGCTCCAGATTGAGAAGGGCGGCGTGCGCTTTCTCGAGCGTGTTCATCTTCATGAAACGACACTCGGCGCAGGCGCAGCGTTCCGTCGGGCCGGGAATGAACAGCTTGTCGGGAATCTCTTTTTCCAGCCGATGGAGGAGACCGGCTTCGGTCACGACGATGATTTCCCTGGCGGGCGATTCCTTGCAATAGGTGACCATCTTTTCGGTCGAGCAGACTTCGTCAGCCAGCAACCTCACAGCATACGGGCATTCTGGATGCGCCACGACCGGCGCGCCGGGATGCGCGGCGTGGATCGCGGCGATGCTGCGCGCGGTGAACTCGACGTGGACGTAACAGTTGCCCTGCCACAAATCCATTTTGCGCCCGGTGCGCTCGATCACCCAGGCGCCGAGGTTTTGGTCAGGGACAAAGAGGAGGTTGCGATTGCCGGGTGCGGCCCGGACGATCTTCTCGGCGTTACCGCTCGTGCAGATGACATCGGCCAGGGCTTTTACCCCGGCACTGCAATTGATGTAAGCGATGACGTAGTAGTTTTTCTCGGCGTGCTGGGCGAGAAATTGGGCCAGTTTTTCCGGCGGACAGGACTCGGAGAGCGAGCAACCGGCGTCGAGATCGGGAAGGATGACGCGCTTCGCCGGATTGAGGATTTTCGCGGTCTCGGCCATGAAATGGACGCCGCAGAAGAGGATGACTTCGGCCTCGGTCCTGGCCGCCTGAAAGCTCAAGCCTAACGAGTCACCGACGAAGTCCGCGAGGTCCTGGAGTTCCGGCACTTGGTAATTATGCGCGAGGATGACGGCATTGCGCTCGCGCTTGAGCGCCATGATTTCCTCGGCCAGGTCGAGACCGAAATTTACACCGGCACTTACCATCGGTTAATATCGGCTCTTGGCATGAGTTTACAATCTGGCGGCGTGCGATATCGGCTCGGTTTCATCGGCGGCGGTAAGCTGGCCGGCTCAGTCGTGCGAGGTTTGGTGCGGGCGGGCTTTTGTCGGCCGGCCGAGATCGTGGTGAGCGAGCCTAACGACGAGGTGCGGGCGGCGCTCGGTCGCGATGCGGCAGTGGACTTAACGACGAAGAATGCGGAAGTCGCGGAGAACGCCGGGATGGTTTTAATCGGGGTGAAGCCGGCGGTCGTCTTGTCGGTGGTGGAAGAGATCGTGCGCGCAATCGAGGGGAAGCTTGTAATTTCGCTGGCCGCCGGGATCCGGGTCGGGAGCATGGAAGCGAAGGCGCCGGCGCGCTTCATGCGCGCGATGACGAACACACCAGCGGCGGTTTGCCAGGCGGCGACCGCGATCGCGCGTGGCGCGCGTTCGACGGAGGAGGATTTTGAAAACGTGCGGAAAGTTTTCGCCTCGATTGGATTTGTCGCCGAGGTGAAGGAAGAACAGATCGACGCCGTGACGGCGCTGGCCGGAAGCGGTCCGGCCTTTGTTTACAGTGTGATCGAGGCGCTGGCCGCGGGCGGGAGCAACTGCGGCTTGCCGGCCGAGGTGTCGTTAGGGCTGGCTACCCAGACGGTGCGAGGCGCCGCCCAGCTTGCGCTCGAGAGCCAGCTCTCGCCCGAGGAACTGCGCCGCATGGTCATCACTCCAGGTGGAACGACTGCTGCCGGATTGGCCGAGATGGAGAAACGCCAGACGACGGCCGGTCTTGCCGCCGCGGTCGAGGCGGCGACAGCTCGCGGGCGTGAAATGGGCGCCGGCTAGCTCGCATTTCGTTAGGGCGCCGGGCTGTTGTCGTAAATCTCAACCAGACCTGTGCCGGTGGCGCCGCCGACGCCGCTCACGAGCACGGTGTAGGCTCCGGGATTCAAAGTCGCAAGGACGGCCGACTCCTTGGGATTGGTCGGCGCGAGACCGGCCGAGCTAATTTCTGCGGCGTTCGCGCCCGCCTGCCAATCGTCGTTCGATTGCAAGAGGTCGCCGTTGCTGTCGCGCAATTCCAGCATCGGGTCGGGGAGCGGGCTGGCGACGCCGGCCGCGCCTAACGACGGCCCAATCGCGCGGGCCGTGATGGTTTTCGGGTCCGTTCCGCCAATGATGAAACCGCCAATGAGAATGTTGTCGCCGCCCAGCACCTGACCCCGGCTCGAGATGTTGCCCGCCCGGCCGCCGCTCGTCTGCAAATCGTAGAGCTCGACGAGGCCGAGTCCAGTTTGAGGGGGAGAAGTGCGATCGGAATAGCTCTGCACGACAACGGTGTAGGCGCCCGGTTGGAGAGTGAGATAAAGGGCTGACTCACGGCTGTTCGGCGGGTCAAGATGATAACTGCCAACGGTCTCGGCGGTGGCGCCGGTGAAGGCCCAGTCGTCGTTCGTCGCGATCTGTTGCTGGTTGGAATCGTAGAGGGTGATTGTCGGGTCCGACAAGGCGTTTTCCACCCCGAGCGCGGCGATAGAAAATCCGATCGCACGCAGGATGACAGTGGCCGGTTCCGAGCCTTGGACGATGAAGCCGCCGATAAGGACGTTATCGTCTGTGCCAACAAGCGCGCGGGTCGAGAGGTTCTCTAGAACCGGCCCGGAAATCGCCGTCTGGTAAGCGGGTCCCTGGTTGTAAAGCGACTCCACTCCGTCAATGTCATCGGGCTGCACGGTGTCGATGTTGCCGACTTGGGAATTCATGATCGCGGTGACTTGCTGGCCGGCATCATCGGGATGGTCGAGCCCGAGGCTGTGTCCGAGTTCGTGAATCGCGACGCGGTGAAAATCTATCAGGCTGCTGTT
>JAICXG010000158.1 GCA_025980625.1 Chthoniobacterales bacterium | reverse complement strand
ACGATGGTGGCGGCGGGAGTCTACATGCTGGTGCGGGTCGGCTTCCTGATTAGCGCGTCGTTAGGCGCGCTCGAGGTCATCGTCTGGATCGGCACGATCACGGCCGTGCTCGCCGCGTTCATCGCGACGCAGCAGAACGACATCAAGCGCATTCTGGCTTATTCCACGCTCTCGCAGCTCGGCTACATGGTGATGGCGGTCGGGCTCGCTTCGGACGCGGCGGCGATGTTTCACCTCTTCACCCACGCCGCTTTCAAGGCCCTCCTTTTTCTCGGCGCCGGCTCGATCATTTACATGCTCCACCATGAGCAAGATATCTGGCGGATGGGTGGCCTGGCGAAGCGCCTGCCGATCACGTTCCTCACTTTTCTCGTCGGCACGCTCGCGCTCATCGGCTTTCCCGGCTTCAGCGGCTTCTTCAGCAAGGATGCGATCCTCGGCCTCGCCTATCAACGCAACCTGCCGGTTTTTGCCCTCGGGTTGTTTACGGCGTTGCTGACCGCCTTTTACATGACGCGGCTCGTGATCGTGACCTTTTTCGGCCGGCCACGGAGCGAGGCCGCGGCCCGGGGCGCAGAGTCGCCCGCGATCATGACACTCCCGCTGGTCATTCTTGCGATCCCGGCGGCGCTCGGCGGTTTCAGCTTTTTCGCGGCGCGCTTCCTGATTTTGCCTAACGAGAAACAGGGATTCGGCATTGTGCCGATCGTCGCACTCGGTGCTCTTGTGCTCGGCGTGCTTGGTGCATCTGTCCTTTACTGGAACCGCGCCGAGGAACCGCTCAATATCGCGCTCTTTCGCGAACGGTTTTATTTCGATGAATTTTATCGCGGGCTCATTCGCTGGACGCAGGGACTGCTCGCTTCGCTCTCCGCTTTTGTCGATCGTTGGATTCTCGACGGTGCAATCGTGCGCGGGGTGAGCGGCGGGACCTGGGGAACGGGATTTCTCCTTCGTCTGCTCCAAGTGGGCAATCTGCAAGCTTACGGATTTCTCTTCGGCCTCGGCATCATCGCGCTGGTTTACTTCACGATTTTCTATTGATGCTCCTCTTCATTGTTTTCGCGCCGATCTTCGCGGCCATTCTGATCATGTTCGACGCGCCAGCGCGGCTGACGGCGCTGATCGGCGCGGCCGCGACCACGGTGGCGGCCTTGGTTGGCTTGTTTCTTTACCGCCCGGTGCCGGGTGGGTTCCAGTTTGTGAACGCATTCCCGATCAGTCAAAGCTGGCGCCTCAGCTTTTCGTTAGGGGCGGACGGCCTCAGCCTGATGATGATTTTCCTTGCTGCGCTCGTCCTGCTTTGCGCGGTTTGGTTCTCACCGCCGGTCGAAAAATCGGAGCGGTTGTTTTATGCCTGCCTGCTGTTTCTCGCGAGCGGAGCGATCGGCGCTTTCGCTTCGCTCGATCTCTTCTTCTTCTACGCTTTCCACGAACTTGCGTTGATCCCGACATTTTTACTCATCGGAATCTGGGGCTCAGGCAATCGTTTCGCTGCTGCCTGGAAAGTGACGATCTATCTCGCAGTCGGCAGTTTCATTTTGCTTATCGGGCTGATTCTGCTTTATCGCAGCGTCCCGCCGGCGATGCGCAGTTTTGATCTGCGCGATCTGCAAGTGGTCGCGAGCAAAGGCGGGATCGCTCCAGCCGCGCAAAACAATATTTTTCTCCTCCTCCTGATCGGCTTCGGCGTCCTCATTTCGCTCTTTCCGTTCCACACCTGGGCACCGGAAGCTTATGCTGCGGCGCCTGCACCGGCGGCGATGTTGCACGCCGGCGTGTTGAAAAAGTTCGGGCTTTATGGCCTGCTGCGCGTCGCCTTGCCGCTTGTCCCGGCGGGGGCGCAACATTGGCGGACGCTGCTTGTCGTGCTGTTGTTAGGCAACATCATTTACGTCGGCCTCGTCACGATTGCGCAGAAGCGGCTCGATTGGATGCTCGGCTACTCGAGCGTGATGCACATGGGCTATATCTTTCTCGGCATCGCCAGTGCGAACCTGATCGGACTCAATGGCGCGGCGCTGCTCATGTTTGCGCACGGGCTTTCGATCGCGCTGCTCTTTGCGGTTGCGGGTGAAATCCGGCGACGCACCGGCACCCTCGTGTTCGCCGATCTCGGCGCCCTGGCCAAGCTCATGCCCTTCGCGGGATTCGCCTTCGGCGTTGGCACCTTCGCGGCCATCGGTCTTCCCGGCTTCGCGAATTTCGCGGGTGAAATCCTCATCTTCTTCGGCGCCTTCCGAGTCGGCGCGGATTGGCAAGGCTTCCATTTGTTCCAGATTGCGACTGCGCTGGCGTTGTGGGGTGTGGTGATTTCGGCGATTTACATGCTGCGCGCTTATCGAGCCATTTTCATGGGTCCGCCGGGCGTGCGGCTTCGAAACTGGACGGAACAGCCGGCGCTGACAACCACTTTGCGCTGGCCGGCGGTGTTGCTCATCATCGCGACTGTGATCGTGGGATTTTTTCCCAACACCCTCATCCACCTGCTGGGACCGGCTTTTCCACCCGCGCTGGTTGAAAACACGCGATGATCCCGCCGCCTGCGCTTGAGATCGCGGTTGTCGTCTGGGGATTGGTCTTGCTTCTCGCCGAAGCATTCATGGAGCGCGCGAATCGGCGAGGTTTTGCAATCGCCGCGATCGCGGGGCTGCTCGCGGTGTTGATCGCGAGCTTCTTTCTTCGCACGACTCCAGGGCCCGCGACTGCGACCGGCTTCTGGACTTTCTACACAGCCGACCCGCTCGCGATTTTCTTCAAACGTTTCGCGCTCGTCACAACCATCCTCGTGCTCGTGATGGCGATCGATTATGCGCCAATGATCCGAATCGGTGTGCCCGCCGCCACCCCACAGGCGGGTCTCGGGGAATTTTTCACGCTCCCGCTTTTCACCTGCGCGGGCCTGATGTGGATGGCGTCAGCGATCGACTTTATCATGATCTTCGTCTCGCTCGAGCTGGTGACGATGTCGTTTTACGTGCTCGTCAGTTTCACCCGGCGCAATCCAGTCGCGCTCGAAGCCGGCGTGAAATACCTCATCCTCAGCGCGCTCGCGACCGGCTTTCTCGTTTACGGCATCACCTGGATTTTTGGCGTCACTGGCGAGACCAATCTGGCCCGGATCACGAGTGTGATTGCGACGCAGAATGTCGATCACGCGCCCCTCCTCTTCGGCATCGTGCTCGTTCTCGTTGCGCTCGGTTTCAAGATCGCGGCGGTGCCATTCCAGATTTGGGTTCCGGATGTTTATCAAGGCGCGCCGACTCCGGTAACGGCCTTTCTCTCGGTAGGCTCGAAGGCGGCGGGGTTTGTCGTGCTACTCCGCGTGCTCGGACCATTCCTGATGTTGCCGGAGGTCGGGCGCGTGCTTGTCGGCGTGACCGCAGCGACTCTCATCTACGGCAATTTCGCCGCCCTCCCGCAATCCAATCTCAAGCGGCTTCTCGGCTACTCGAGCATCGCGCACGCGGGCTATCTGCTCATCGGCGTGGTCGCATTTTCCGGAGCTGCGGTCGCGTATTATCTCGTCGCCTATCTTCTCATGACGCTGCTCTCGTTTGCGGTGCTCATCGTCGTCGGGAACAGCGCGGGTGATCAGATTGAAGATTACGCCGGGCTGGCGAAGCGCTCGCCTTTTCTTGCTTTTACGATGCTGATCGGAATGATCTCGCTTGCCGGGGTGCCGTTCACCGCCGGGTTTCTGGGAAAGTATTTTGTCTTTGATGCGGCGATCCGACAACATCAGGTCGCGCTCGTCGTCATCGGAGTGATCACAGTGGGCTGCGGATTTTATTATTATCTCAAAGTCGTGCGGGCGATGTATTGGCTGGAGCCGGCTGCAGACGCGACGCCGGTGCACACCAGCCCGCTTTCCCGCCTAACGATGTCCGCGTTGGTCATTGCGATTATTTTCTTCGGGGTTTATCCGCAACCGATTCTAAACGCGCTCAGTCCCGAGCTGCCGGTGCCGCGAATGGTCGTTCGGTAGGCTACTGACTGAATGTTTGGCCTCCTCCACCATCTCTTCCAGCCGACCAACTCCTACGCGCTCTGCGCCGTCGCCCGTTCCGGCGCTCACCTCCTTTCCGCCGGTTTGCGTGTTACGCATCTCGCCGGCCGTCCGCTGCAATACTTCCACGAGCAGTTAGCCTCAAAGTACGCGGCACGCTACGGGCTCGATGCGGTTAATCATTTTGCGCATTATGTCCGCGGAATCGTAAGCGCCACTGCCACGCCAAACGCGGTCTTTGGTTTTCGGCTCGAAGCCTGGGACCTGGATCGCTTCGTCGAGCGGCTGCGCGAGAGCGGTGAATTTGGCGGGCCGAAAGCACGGGAGATTGAGCTTTTTCACTCCGCTTTCCCGCGCTTGCGCTGCGTCCAACTCACCCGCCAGGACAAGCTCCGGCAGGCCATTTCAAAGGCCCGCGCGATGCAAACCGACCAGTGGGTTGTCCGCCCCGAGCAAGGCGCTGCGCCCGAGCTGGTGTTCGATCCAGAGCTGATCGCCGACTGCCTTCGTTCCGCCCAACACGCGGAGGAAAGCTGGGCCGATTTTTTTGAGCGCAACGACATCGAACCGCTCGCGATCACCTACGAGCAATTGTGCGCGGATTATGCCGGGACTGTTGCTCGGGTGCTGGATTTTCTCCGGATTCGGCCGCCGCGCGGGTTCGTCTTGGGGCCGCCGAGAACGACCCGCCAGGCGGACGCGGTGACGGAGGACTGGGTCGACCGTTACAAACAGCTCGAGGCGGCAAAGGAACATCCGCCGAACACCAGCGCCGGTCAGTCGCTCAGTTCGACGTTCCAGTAGGCGAGATCGACGAAATGCCGCCAGCTCTCATGCGCCTGGCTGGCGAAGGTGACGTGGACAAATGGCCGCCACTTCGGCCGGCGCGGCTTGCGGATCAGATGCATGTTCGCCTGGTGCGGCAGGCGATTTCCCTTGCGCGTGTTGCACGGGATGCAGGAGCAAACGACGTTTTCCCACGTCGTTAGGCCGCCTTTGTCGCGCGGCAGAACATGATCGAGGTTTAGTTCCTGGCGCTCGAACATCTTCCCGCAGTACTGACAGGTGTTGTTGTCGCGCTCGAAGACGTTGTGGCGGGTGAATTTCACTTCTTTCTTCGGCAGTCGATCGAAAAGCAGGAGCACGATCACACGCGGCACCCGAATCTTCCAAGAGATGGTGGCGACCATTTCGTGCTCGGCGGCGGGCGCGTTGCTGGAAAAATCACGCCAGCTCTCAAAATCGTGGGTCGCAAAGTTGTTCTGCTGGTCGGCCCAGACAACTTGCGCGTGGCCCTGATAAAGGAGCGCGAAGGCACGACGCGCCGAGCAAACATTCACCGCCTGCCACAGGCGGTTAAGAACCAAAACCTGATTGTCGAGTAGCGAGTGCAGAGATTCCCTTCAAGCTTGCCTAACGATATGCCGGCCCGAGTTGGCGCGACCTTATCACCTTGATTTTTTTTTGTCAACGGAGCCAGAGCCGACGGCGGGTCTGTGGACGGGCTGCAGATGCTCCTTCAAATTGCGGGGTTGCACCAATGCAATTCAAACGCAGTTTTCTCGTTCGCCTATGAATCGAATCCGAGCCTTCTCACGCCGCGCCGCTTGTTTATTCCCGTTCTTTGTTGTTCTCTTCGCCCTCCATTCCACCGATGCACAGCAGTTGCCAAACACGACCCGGCTGCTGCGTTTCCCGACTACCAATGGCGACCAGATCGTCTTTTGCTATTCGGGCGAACTCTACACCGTGGGGATAAACGGCGGGACAGCCCGGCGCCTGACGAGCGGCCCCGGCTATAGCTCCTTTCCGCATTTCTCCCCCGATGGGAAACAGCTCGCCTTCACCTCACAGTATGACGGCAACACTGAGGTCTACGTCATGCCGGGAGAAGGTGGCGAGCCCAAGCGCCTGACCACGACGGCAACGCTCTCCCGCGACGATATTTCCGACCGAATGGGACCAAACAACATCGTGATCGGTTGGGAAAATACCCAGCCGCAGGTCATTTTTCGCTCCCGCCGCACCTCATTCAATTCCTTCATCGGCGACCTCGAAACGGTCGGATTGGATGCCGACCTGCCCAAGCAAATCCCCGTCCCGCGCGGCGGCTTCGCCTCTTTTTCCCCAGATGATTCCAAGATGGCTTACAACCGTGTCTTCCGTGAGTTCCGCACCTGGAAGCATTATCGGGGCGGCATGGCCGACGACGTCTGGATCTACGATTTCAAGACCCAGCAGACCGAGAACCTGACCAATAACCCGGCCCAGGATATTTGCCCATTGTGGGGCCCAGACAACCACATTTACTTCCTCTCCGATCGCGATAATCGGATGAATCTTTTCTCGATCGATCTCGGCACCAAGGAGACGAAGCAGATCACTCATTTCCGCGATTTCGACATCAAGTTTCCCACCATCGGCAAGGACGCGATCGTCTTTGAACAAGCGGGCTACATCTGGCGCTACGATCTTGGGAGCGGGCAGTTCGCGCCCCTGCCGATCAATATTAAGGAAGATTTCGCTTCCGGTCGCTCGCAGTTTCTCGATGCCTCAAAACATCTTGAGTCGGTCAACCTCGCTCCCGATGGCCAGCGCGCCGTCATCGTGGCGCGGGGCGATCTT
>JAICXG010000255.1 GCA_025980625.1 Chthoniobacterales bacterium | reverse complement strand
GTGCGAACAATCTGTGTCGACATCAATCCCGCCGTTGTCTCGAAACTCAGCAGCCGCGGCACGTTCCAGAGCGTCGGGCTCGTGACCGATGTTGAATCGTTTCTTCGCGAGCTGAGCGATTGCCTGGCCACCAGTCGTTAGGCAATCCCAGTCATGCGAAAACTTCTGCTCTGTCCGCCGGACTACTACGGGATCGAATACGAGATCAATCCGTGGATGAGTCGCGCCCGCGGCGCCGACAGCGCGGTCGTGCAAAAGCAATGGCGCGGCCTTTACGACCAGCTCGTTAGTCTCGACTGCGAGGTTCACCTCGTGCCGCCGCGCCCGAAGCTGCCCGACATGGTCTTCACCGCAAACGCTGGCCTAACGATCGGGAAAAAATTCATCCCGAGCAATTTTCGGCACAAAGAGCGCGCGGCTGAGGCGCCCTTTTTTGCCGAGTGGATGGAGGAACATGGCTATGAAGTCGTCTGGCTCCCGGCCGATCAGTTTTTTGAGGGCGAAGGCGATGCCCTCTTTGCCGGCGACGCGCTTTTTTGCGGCTACAAATTTCGCACCGATGTGAGCGCGCACCGCAGCGTCGCAGATATTCTCAACTGCCTGGTCATCTCGGTCGAGCTGGTCGATCCGCGCTTTTATCACCTCGACACCTGCTTTTGCCCGCTGCCGGACGGCGGCGCGGTCTGGTTTCCCGCGGCCTTCGATGAGTATGGGCAGCGCGCCATCCGCAGCCACGTTCCGAATTTGATCGAAGTGGTGGAGGAAGAAGCCGCGCACTTTTCTTGTAACGCGGTCGTGCTCGATCGTGAAGTGGTCTTGCCCGAAGGCGCACCCAGGCTCGTGCAGTCGTTAGGCGAACGCGGCTACACCTGCCACGCCTTGCCCATGAGCGAGTTTCTCAAGGCCGGCGGCGCCTGTAAATGCCTCACCATGTTCATGCCGCAGCGGGAGAAAGTTAACGCCTAGAGCGCTTTTCCCGCTTCCGCCAGAGTTCAACCTCGATCTTGCCTAACGACAAAGTATTCACGACATCATCTTTCGTCAGCCAGCCTTTCCGCGCCGCGCCGACGCCGAACCAAAGCTCCTGTAGTTTCTCGACCCCGTGCGCGTCCGGGTTGATCACGCACTTCACACCCTTTTCCTTCGCCAGCGGCCACCAGCGCCAATCAAGATCGAGCCGCTTAGGCGCCGCATTCAGCTCGATCCACGTGCCCGTTTCCGCGGCGACTTCGATGATCGCCGGGATATCGACAGCATACGGTTCGCGCCGTAAGAGGAGTCGTCCAGTCGGATGCGCCAGCATCGTGACAAAGCGATTGCTGATCGCGCGAATGATTCGTTTCGTCATTTCCGCTTCCGCGATCTGGTGCGCGGAATGGACGGAAGCGACCACGAAATCGAGTTCGCCTAACAATTCGTCTGGGAAATCGAGCGAACCGTCGCGCAGGATGTCACACTCGATTCCGGCGAAAAGCCGGAATCTCTCAAAGCTCTCGTTTAACTGGCGAATCGCAGCCATTTGCGTGCGCAATCTCGCTTCATCGAGCCCGCCGGCCTGCACCGAGCTGCGGCTGTGATCGGCGATGCCGAGATATTGCAGGCCCAGTTCCTCTGCGGCGGCGGCCATTTCTTCGAGGGAATTGCGCCCGTCGCTGGCGTTCGTGTGACAATGAAACGTGCCGCGCAAATTCTGCGGCTCGATCAATCGCGGCAAGCGACCTTTGGCGGCGGCTTCAATCTCTCCGCAATTCTCGCGCAGTTCCGGCGGGATGAATTCGAGATCGAGCGCGCGATAGAAATCGGTCTCGTCGCGCACGTGTGGAATGTTCCGAATGCTCCGTTTCTTTTTTGTCGTCTGCTCGGCCGGTGCGAGCCGGTATTCGTTCAAGGTCCAGCCGCGTTGCAGCGCGCGATTCCGGAGCACGATATTGTGCTCTTTGCTGCCGGTGAAATAACCGAGCGCAAAGGGATATTCCGCACTGCTGACGACGCGCAGATCGGCTTGGATGCCGGAACGCAATCGCACGCTCGTCTTGGTCACGCCGCGCGCGATCACGCCTTCAACGAGCGGATGCCTAACGAAAAATTCCGTGACCGCTGCGGGCTTCTTCGTCGCGACGATAAAATCCAGGTCGCGCACAATTTCCTTCCTCCGCCGATAACTTCCCGCGACGCTCACCTGCAATGCATCGGTATTCGCGCGCAGATCGGCCTGCAGCTCGTCCGCCTCGCTCGCCACCTCGCCAAGTTGAAAACTACCAGCGTGCCGCGCGCGCTCCGCGATCGTCTTGCAAAGTTTCTCCTGCGTCGTTTTGCCGAATCCGGCTAACTCTGCGACTTTGCCCGCCGCGCAAGCTGCGGCGAGATCGGCAATCGATCCGATCTGCAACTTTTCGTAGAGCGCCTTGATTTTTTTCGCGCCGAGACCCGAGATCGAGAATAACTCCAGGATTCCCGGCGGGAATTTCGCCCGCAGCTCGTCGTAGAAAGGCAGCGAGCCGGTCAGCGCCAGTTGCGTGATCTTTTCGCCAATCGCCTTTCCCACGCCGGGTATTTCCTCGAGTCGATTTTCCTCCGCCAGTTCGCGCAAGTTGCCGCCCCAGGTTTCGATTGAACGCGCCGCGTTGGTGTAGGCGCGCACTTTGAAGGGATTCTCCTCCTGCAGCTCGAGAAGCGTGGCGATGTTTTCCAGCACCGCGACGATCTGCTCTTTCTTCATCGGCTCCACGAAAGAGATTTTGCGCGGAAAAGTGCGGACGTCGATAACGGGCCGGTGAAATGCCCGCGCTGGCGGAATCTGTCACCAGCAACCGCTCTAGCTTTGCTTGATGGCCAGGGTGCGAAGCGTCCGCAGAATGGTCAGGCGGCGGCGGCCACCGAAGCGCCTTTGGTGAGGACCGCGACTGCGCTCTGGATCTCCTCAAAGTCGAACGGCTTCGACATCATCATGTCGACGCGCAGCTCTTCGTAACCGCGAATGTCTTCGTCGGACAGGTGAGCCGAAAGAACCAGGATTTTGCCGGCGAATTTGCGCGCCCGGAGCCGGCGAACTAACTCGAGGCCGGACATGCGCGGCATCCGGTGATCGGTAATGATGACGTCGAAAGGATGCGGGGCGGCCGCAATCTTGATCAAGGCTTCCCAACCATCGGCTGCCCGGGTGACCTTCGCCATCGGCCCGCCGAGAACGACGGCGAGAATTTGGGCGACCGCTTTTTCATCCTCGACCGCCAGGATCTGTAACGCTTGTCTCACCATTAAGTCCTAGGGAAAGCAGGAGCCAGGCCGCGGTCGAACCAAAATAATGGTGATGCGCCCGGCGATCGGCGGCACGAGCCGTGCTTATGGTAATTATAGTGAAACTCCTGAACCTGAGTATCGCCCTCGCCCTTCTTTCCACGATCGCTTTCGCCCCTCCGCTCGCCGCCAACACTGCCGGAACTATCACGCTTTCCTGGAATGCCAACACCGAATCTGACATCGCCGGCTATCACCTTCACTACGGGACAGCCTCCGCTCCCTACAAGCAGGAACTGACGGTCGCAACGACCAGCGCCGTCGTCTCGAACCTGACGGACGGCGCGACTTATACCTTTGCCGTGACAGCTTACAATACGGCCGGCGAAGAAAGCGCCTATTCCCAACCGGTGTCATATACGGTTGGCTCCGACCGCGTCGTTCCGCCTGCCATCCTTGCGAACCTCTCTACTCGCGCCGTCGTCGAAGCGGGTCAGGATGTAATGATCGGCGGCTTTATCGTGGAGGGTGTCGTGCCAAAAAAAGTTGCGCTGCGTGCTCTCGGCCCGTCGCTCGCCGCCGCGGGTGTCGCCGGAGCCATAAGTGACCCATCTCTCCAGTTGGTCGATGCGGCCGGGACGGTGGTCGCGAGCAACGACGATTGGAATGTTGCGGGTGAGCAGATCCAATCCTATGGGCTTGCCCCGGCCGATGCGCGCGAATCTGCTCTGGTTGCGACGCTCTCGCCCGGAGCCTATAGCGCAATCGTGACCGGAAAGGGCGGCGCTTCAGGTGTCGGGCTGTTCGAGGTCTATGACCTCGACGTTGATTTTGGCCGCGTCGCGAACATCTCGACCCGCAGCCGGGTGGAGTCGGGCGAC
>JAICXG010000145.1 GCA_025980625.1 Chthoniobacterales bacterium | reverse complement strand
AGCTGGCGGTCTGATCTTGTCATGCTGCGCACCCTGGCGGGCCGGCGCATTCCGCATTAGCTTGCGCGCTCGCTTATGAAACTTCTACTCACACTCATCGTTCTCGTCGCCTTGATCTGCGGTGGAATGGTTGCCCTTGCCCATCACGACGTCGTCGACCGCTCCAGGATCGCTTACAAAAAGTATCTGCCAGTGACCGCCTCGTTCAGCCGCTTCCGCGGCGACAGTCAGCATCTCATCTCGGTTTATTACCGTCTCCATTTCGCGGGAAAAAAGCCGCCGCTGCGCGAAGCGGTCGCCTACTGGTCGCTTCGACCTTTTCGTCACGTCACCTTCATGACGAAATAGGTAAGCGGTTCGAGTGACGCGTTCCGCGATGTAGGCGGGAGCTTTGCCTGCCCGGGAGAAGCGGAGCGCTTGCTCTGAAATTGAAGCAGTCTAGTGCCGGAAGTGCCGCACGCCGGTAAACACCATCGCGACGTTTCGTTCATTGGCGGCGCCGATGACTTCGTCGTCGCGCACCGACCCGCCAGGTTGAATCGCGGCGGTCGCGCCGGCTTCGGCGGCGGCAATCAGCCCATCCGGGAAGGGAAAGAAGGCGTCGCTCGCGACCGCGCTGTCGTCGAGCGAAAGACCCGCCTCGTGCGCTTTCCAGACGGCGATGCGCGAAGCGTCGACCCGCGACATCTGCCCGGCGCCGATGCCTAACGTCCGGTCCGGGCCGGCGTAGACGATCGCGTTCGATTTCACGTGTTTCACCACTCGCCAGCCGAAAATCATCGCCGCCATTTCCTGCTTCGTCGGCGGGCGCTGACTAACGACTTTGGTTTCGATCCGCTCCAGCTCGGCCACGTCTTTGTCCTGCACGAGCAGGCCGCCGCGAACCGAGCAGAGATCAAGCTCCGGTTTCTCGTTAGGCGCAGCCGAATGGAGCGCGCGCATCAGGCGCAGGTTCTTCTTTTTCTGGAGCAAGGCGCGGGCATCGGGCGTGAACTCGGGCGCGATGATCACTTCGCTGAAAATTTCGCTGATCGCTTTCGCGACCGGCAGATCGAGCGGGCGATTGCAGATGATGATCCCGCCAAACGGCGCCTGTTTGTCGGTCGCGAACGCTTTCAGCCAGGCCTCGCGCAGATCGGGATCGCTCCCTACGCCGCACGGGTTGGTGTGTTTCAGGATTGCGACCGCCGGCTCGGAGAATTCGTCGATCAGGTCGGCGGCGGCGGTGATGTCGAGGATGTTGTTAAACGAAAGTTCCTTCCCATGCAGCTTTTCGAAATACTCCGCGAAATTTCCGTAGAGCGCCGCTTTCTGGTGCGGGTTCTCGCCATAACGTAACCGGCTAACGAGTGGCAGGCAGAGCGAGAAGGACGTGTCGGTCTTCTGTTTCTCATTCAGGAAACAGGCGATCGCGCGGTCGTATTCGGCAGTGGTGAGGAACGCCTTGATCGCGAGACGCTCGCGCAACTTCAGCGTTGTCTCGCCGTCGCGGTCGCGCATTTCCTCGAGCACCGCTTGGTAATCGGCCGGATCGACCACCACCGCGACCGACTGATAATTCTTCGACGCGCTCCGCAGCATCGAAGGGCCGCCGATGTCGATCTGTTCGATCGCCTCGGCGAGTTTCACGCCGGGTTTAGCGACGGTGGCTTGGAAGGGATAGAGATTCACAACCACCAGATCGATCGGCTCGATTCCATGTTCGCGCGCGGCTGCTTCGTGTTGCTTGTTTCCCCGCAGGTAAAGCAGCGCGCCATGCACCTTCGGGTGCAATGTCTTGACCCGGCCATCGAGTATCTCGGGAAAACCGGTGAAGGTGGAAACGTCGATCGCCCGGACTTTTTCCTGGCGCAGCAAAGTCGCCGTCCCGCCGGTGGAAATGATCTCGACGCCGAGTTCTTCAAGGCCGCGCGCGAAATCGACCAAGCCGGTTTTGTCTGAAACGGAAATCAGTGCGCGCCGGATTTTCATGAACGTTTCCGCTGCACGAGCAAATAAGCGACGAGATACATCACGAGCCCAAACGCGGCGGACACGCCTAACGAAAAGGCGAAGCTCGGGAGATGCGCGACCCCGGGATTGCCGGCGTAAAGCGCGCGCCGCACCGCTGCGACACCATAAGTCACCGGGTTGATGTGGACCGCCCAGTAAATCCATGAATGGGGATTGGTCGCCGGGAAAAGCGCGCCGGACATGAGCCAGAGCGGAATGAGAAAGACGTTCATGATGGCGTGGAATCCCTGGGTTGATTCCATCGGCCAGGCGACAAGAAAGCCCAGGCCGGTGAGGCCAAAGCCGACGACGAAGAGCGTGCCGAGACAAACGAGGACGCGCTCCGGTGTGATGTGGATGCCGACGAATGGCGCGAGAAGAAGGAAGATCAGTCCCTGCAACATTGCGAGCGTGGTGCCGCCGAGAATCTTTCCACAGACGATGCTCCCGGGTGAGATCGGCGCGACCAGCACCGATTGGAGAAAACCCTCGCGCCGATCTTCAATGATCGAGATGGTCGAGAAGATGGCGGTGAAGAGCATGATGAGGATGAGTGTCCCCGGGTAAAAATACTCGAGGTAACTGACGCCGTTAGGCGAAGAGCCGGTGCGAAACGACGGCCCGATGCCGGAACCGATGACGAACCAGAAGACGAGAGGCGAAAGGAGCGCGCCGATGATGCGGTTGCGCTGGCGGTAGAAACGCACGATCTCGCGCTGCCACAGGGTTGCGGTTGGCAAAAGAAAAAAGCCGGAGCGTTTCTCTCCGGCGCTGATCGCCGCCACCGTCATTCTGGCCTAACGATCGAGCACGATGTGTTTCGCCGCTGGATAAAGGACCGGGCAACAGCCGATCGTTTCGCAGAAGGCTTTGCTGAAATGGCTCAGGCTCGAGTAACCGACCTCGGTTGCCGCTTCGGTCACATTGTAGCGGCCGCTCCGGAGCAACTCCGCGGCCCGCTCCATCCGCGCGTTGCGCAGGAATTGCGGAATCGTTAGGCCAACTTCGCGCGAGAAAATCCGGCTGAGATAAAACGGGCTGCAACCGACCTCCTGCCCGAGCATCTCGAGTGTTGGCGGGTTCGCCAGATCGCGCAGGAGCAACTCCTTCGTCCGCACGACGCGATCGCGCGCGACCCGCTTTTGCCGCATGCAAAAAAACTCCGGGTCCTTCGGCTGAAAAAGAAAATGCGCCATCAATTCGAGCGCCTTGCTTTGGTACCAGAGGATGCGGGCGGCTTTCGGCACCGGCGGTTCGGCCAGGCTCGCGACAATCGCGCGCTGCTCGGCCGTCATCGGTTGCGGCATCGAGACGACGGTTTCTGGTTTGCTCGGAAAAATCACTTCCCGCATCGCCGGAGTGAGGTCGTCTTCCGCAGCGGCAACCTGCCTTTGCAAATGTTCTCTCGAATACTCGAGCGTGACGAAGCGATGGCGATCGTGCGCCTGACGCGTCGCGCGCAGCGGTTCGTCGCCGATCGCGTAATACCCCGAGCTGCTCGGCCCGTAATCGTGCGTCGCGTTTCCGCGCCCGACCGCGCCGCGCCCGTCGAGGTTCAGGCAAAACTCGACGCTGCCCGGCCGAAAACTTTCCGCCCAATCCAACGGCCGGCTGGTTTTAAAATCGTGCCACTCGATGCTGATGCCTTGTTCTTCGAAACTGCCGTAAAGCTGTTGCCAACCATAGCTGACATTGCTCCAGGCGGCTTGCGCCGGTTCGCCGTTCATGGCCCTCATTTTCGGGTGCAGCGCAGAGATTGCAAGGTTCGGGTCAGAAACGCGGCGTTGTCGCCCTGTCTAAACTAATGGTCGCGGAAAAAATCGATGAAGGACCGGCGCACCTTGAAGAACGTCCGCTTCACGTCGTCGCGCACCCGGTAAAAGGTGCGTTTGATTCGCTGCTCGAAGATCTGGTTGCCGTCGTCTTCCTCGTCGGGGTTCTCGCGCTCGACCTGTTCGCCCTGTTCATCGATCGCGACATCCGCGCCGCCGGCAAAAAGCCCTTCCGTGCGCGTGACCGTGCCGTGGTTCGCGCCGATGAAGATTGTCCCGGCCGGCTCCCCGTTTTGCCTAACGAGCGCGACTTTCCAGATCGGGTTGCCGCGATCGTCGCTGCGCAGGGCGTAATCGGCGCTGTCAAAAGCGACGTGGGAATGACTCGCGGTCTGTTGCGCGAGGGTATAGGCGCCGCTCGAATCGAGGTTGAGCTTGGCCGTGTCGATGGCCTGGCCTAACGAACTCTGGACCGAAGATCGCAGCGGAGTTCTTTCCGAGAGAATCCGTCCTTCGCCCACTTCAAACTCGCGCACTCCGCCACGCGCCTTCGGGTCGTCGATCAGAATCGTCCAGCTCGCGGGCTGCGGGTTTCCGTTCGTGCCTGCGACTGAGATGACGTGATTGACGTAATCGCGGTTTTGTTGACCGACGCTGCGCATCGCTTCATAGGCAGTCGCTCGTTCCTGGGCGAGGGCGGGCGCGGCCAACAAAAGCAGGGCAAGGAAGCTTTTCCACATGCGGCAAATAGTGCACGCGCCGGAGCCGATTGCCAGTCTCGATCATCTCGTTAGGCGCGTCCGGTTTTTCCGCCCCAATCTCTTCCGGCCTCGCGGAAAATCGTTGAAACCCGAGGGAAAGTTTGCCAGCTTCCGTCCGACCGCGCGCGGAGGGGTCGTTAGGCGCGCGTGCCGCCGATGAAAAAGACGAAGAAGAAAATCGAGTTCTCCAGTCACAGCGGCAACCTCGCCCTGATGCGCAACTGCGTCCGTCGTTTCCTGGAGAATTTCCCGTTCTCCGAGCGACAGCGAGCCCTGATGGTGCTGGGCGTGGATGAAGCCTGCACCAACATCATTCGGCACGCCTACCAATTACGCGAAGACCAGCCGATCTCGCTCTGTCTCGAAGGCAAGAGCGACGCCGTTTGCGTGCGGCTGCGCGATTACGGGAAGAAAGCGCCGCCCGAGACGATGCAAAGCCGGCCGGCCGATCTGATCAAGCCGGGCGGACTCGGCTTGCATTTCATTCGTCACGCCTTCGATCAGGTCGATTACATCCTGCGCCGCCGCGGGACGGAGTTGGTGCTGACCAAGAATTTGGAATAAGAATAGACAGGATTAACAGGATTGGATGGATTGGTTCCTCGCGGCGACCGCGCGAGACTCTTCAATCCTCATAATCCTGTAAATCCTGTCTAAGTTTTCTGATGCCCGCGCTCGTTCCAACCGCACCTGATCCGGCCTTCGAAATTTCGTTGCGGCCGCCGATGTTCAGCGAGTTCACCGGCCAGACCAAAGTCTGCGAGCGACTGGAGGTGTTGGTCGAGGCGGCGAAAAAACGGGGCGACGTTCTCGAACACATTTTGTTTAGCGGACCGCCCGGGCTCGGCAAGACCACCCTTGCGCACATCATCGCCAACGCGATGAACGTGAGCATTAAATCGACGAGCGGGCCGGTGATCGAGAAAGCCGGTGAGTTGGCCGGGCTCCTGACGAGTTTGGAAAAGGGCGACGTCCTTTTCATCGATGAGATCCATCGGCTTCAGCCGACGATCGAGGAGTATCTCTACCCGGCGATGGAGGACTACAAACTCGACATCATCATCGACCAGGGGCCGCAGGCGCGCAGCCTGCAATTGCGCCTGCCGAAGTTCACTCTCATCGGCGCGACCACCCGCTCGGGCATGCTGAGCGGCCCGCTGCGCTCGCGTTTTGGCATGACCGCGCGGCTCGATTATTACACCGCGGAGGAGATGCAGAAGATCATCCTGCGGAGCGCGGGATTGTTAGGCGTGGAGATCGATGCGGCCGGGGCGGCCGAGATCGCGACGCGCACTCGCGGCACACCGCGCACCGCGAACAATCTGCTGCGCTGGGTGCGCGATTACGTGCAGGTGAAAGCCGAAGGCAAAATTACCGCCAAGCTGGCGGACAAGGCCCTAACGATGCTGGAGATCGATCGCGATGGGTTCGATCAATGGGACAAGCGCGTCCTTGAAACTCTTATCCATAAGTTCAACGGCGGCCCGGTCGGGTTGAATTCGCTGGCCGTGGCCGTCGGCGAAGAAGCCGGCACCCTCGAAGAAGTAAACGAGCCCTATTTGATCATGGAAGGCTACATTAAGCGCACGCCCCAAGGGCGGGTCGCCTTGCCTAACGCCTACCGAAAACTTGGCTTGAAACCGCCAATGGGACCGCAGAGCGAATTGTTTGCTTCGTAGCACAGGCATCCTGCCTGTGGGGCGACCGGGCGTCCCGCCCGGTGAATTAGGCGGCCATCATCGCAAACAACAGGCGGCGTAACACAGTTCCGCAGGTGGGTCGAGGCGGGGACTGCAACCGCCCGTGGCCCCCACAGCCGGGGTGGCTGTGCTACGAGTAGCCGCTGGGCTACGGCACAACGGTAAGTGTAAGATCGTTCCCGTCGCCACCTTCGTAGTTGGCCTGGAGATTGTTCCCGTTGACAGTTACGATCCCGCCATCAGGCAGGTTACTAAAAGTGCCACTGATTGGGTTCGCGCTTGTATTGCTGATTACGGTCAGGACGGTGCCGCGCCTGATCCGATTCTGACTGCTGGAGCTGATCACAATCGTGCCGCCGTTAATGGTCACTCCATTAGCAATCACCAGGTCGGTTTGCACCCGGCTTTTGCTGCCTTTAAAGGTGTAGGTGTAAGTCGCATCCGAGTTAAAGGTGAGGCCGTTCTGGATCGTGAGGGTGACTTGCTTGTTCGTCCCGATCCCCGGAGTCAGAAATGCTCCCGTCCCGCTCCCAGTCCCAACGGTGACCGCACCCGCGATGATCCCACTCCCGCCCAGCGTGCCGGCGTTAACACTTACCGGGGCGATGCCCGTCCCGGAACCGGTCGTATTGCTTACGGTCAACGTGCCCTGAGTGACAGTCGTGCCGCCCAGATAAAGATTGGCGTTACCCAGAGTAAGAGTCTCCGTGCCGGTCTTAACCAACGATCCATTGCCTTGAACAACTCCGGAGAAATTCGTGCTCAAGTTATTGCCTCCGATTGTCAGGCTATGCTGGTTAAGGAAAACAATCCCGTCGCCCTCCAAAGACCCGATCGTCATTGGCGGCTGCGCATTGTGCTGACGAAGGTCAAGATTGCCATTCCCAAAGACTTCGACCCGCGCGGCGTTGCCGTCAGAGCCGGCCAGGAACATTATGCTGCCGCCAGCGCCTCCACTGTTTCCGCCATTAGCTATGAGAGTCGCATTCTCCGCCAAAGAGCTGGCCTGAAAGGTTATCAGGCCGCCGCCCCCCATTTGT
>JAICXG010000091.1 GCA_025980625.1 Chthoniobacterales bacterium | reverse complement strand
GAAGGCTGGGCTCGTTACATCGTGGCCGATTCACGATTCACGATTCACGCTTCACGCTTCACGCTTCACGATTCAATCCTGCCAATGTCGCAGCTAGCCCCGACAAAGCCGCGCCCGAAGAATGCTCCCCACCGCTTTGTTCTCGTCGCGAGCCGGTTTAATTCGAAATACGTCGACGGCCTTATCCAACATTGCACAAAGGAACTGCGCGCCCTCTCGCCAGGGACGGACGTCAGCCTTCTTCGGGTGCCCGGCGCTTTTGAAATCCCGCTCGCGGTGCGCGAGGTGGCGGCGCAGAAAACCGCGCAGGCGATCATTGCGCTGGGCGTGATCCTGGAAGGGAAAACGGCGCACGCGCAATTTCTCGGTCAGGCTGTGACGCAAGCGCTCCAGCAAATTTCTCTCGAATGCGGCGTGCCGGTGATTCACGCCGTCCTGAGTTTGAAAAACGAGGCGCAGGCGCGCAAACGTTGTCTCGAGCACGAGATGAATCGCGGCACCGAAGCAGCGCGCGCCGCTTTCGAGATGGCGGGCCTGCTCGCCAAACTGCGCAAGTAAGATGGGTCGGCGACGAGCAGGGCGCCGTGCGGCGCTTCAATATCATTTCTGGCGCGACCTCCACGGTGGCGAAGGCCCGGAGAACATCACCGAGTTCTGGGAGCTTTGTCCGGCAAAAGAAAAGGTGAAGTTATTCGCGCAACCGCTGATCGAAGGTATGATCGCGCATTTGCCGGAAATCGACGAGCGCATCCAGCGTTACTGCGAGAACTATGAATTCCGCCGTATCTCCGCGGTCGATCGCAACGTTTTGCGGCTCGGGATTTACGAGATGTTTTATCGCGATGATATCCCGCCGGTCGTCTCGATTAACGAAGCGATCGAGCTGGCCAGGGAATTTGGTGGCCCCGATTCGTGGCGCTTTGTGAATGGAATTCTCGACCGGGTCAAGAATGACCTTTCGCGTCCCTTGCGCGAACCGGTCGCGCCGGAAGATTCCGTTAGCGATTGACTACTTTCCGGGTGCGCACGCGCCAGGGCTTAACCACTCGCGGTGGGAACGCCGGCACAAACAGCTCTCGGCCGAGCGACAGATTAGGGTTATAATAAGGGTCTGCCTCGAGTTCCTTACCCCACTTCTGTTTCATAAAGCCAATCTCGCGGTTAAAGCGCGCCTGGTTCGACTCCGTCACGTCACTGCCACGGGTGGCATGCTCATGATGATACAGTTCTGCTCCCGGGCAGAAGATGATTCGATAGCCACGTTGGCGAAGCTTCAGGCAAAAGTCGATGTCATTGAATGCAATCTTAAGGTTACTCTCATCGAATCCTCCGACCTCTAGATAACTCTTCCGTCGCACTAACATACAGGCCGCGCCGACCGCTGAGACTTCCTGAGGCAGGATCGCGCGGGATAGATATCCGGCCGCTGTTCGCGGAATGCCGCGATGGGCGACCTCCGCCACTTCGTGCGCCCCCGCTCCGAGAACGACTCCCGCCTGCTGGACCCGGTTGTCAGGGTAAAGAAGCCGCGCGCCGACCGCCCCGACCATGCGCTGCACACCGTACCCGACCATCTCCTCCAGCCAATTCGCGGTGATCACCGTGATGTCATTGTTCATCAGCAGGACAAACTCCGCCTCGCTCTCGGCGACGCCGCAATTACTAAGTCGGCTAAAATTAAACGGTTCATCCTGCCGCAAGACACGGACTCTGTTATCACGTGTTATCTCAGCAAGGTAACCCTGGGCTTCTAGCGTGCGGCTTCCATTGTCGACCAGGATCAATTCATAATTTCGATAGGTTGTCCTGCGAACAATGCTTTCCACACATGCCTGGAGTAACTCCACTCTGTCTCGGGTAGGAATTATGATTGAAACCGAAGGCTCGTCTGGCGGAAGATAATAGCCAACCTGGCGGCAATGCCGGCCTTCGATTGGAATCACCTTCGCCATAATGTGATGACGCGCGAGGAGATATTCTACGGCCGCCACCTCGTCCCGCGACAAACATCCAGCCATCTCGTGAGAGGTACGGTGGATCAGAATGAAAGGAAGGTGGCAAATCTGACCCCTCTTCAGTTGCGCCGCATAGCGCAGGAGGAAATCGTAGGCAAGAGCGTGGCCTGCTTCGGGCCGGAACAAAAAAGACTTTGCAACCTTGGCCTCAAAGACAACGAAGGAAGAGACATAGTCTTGCGACAGCAGCAGCTCCCAATTCCAATCGGGCTTGAAGCTCGGCCGGGTACGACAGCCTTGAAGATCAAGTTCGTCTTCGTCTCCATAAAGGAGCTTTGCTTCAGGGTGCTGCGACACAGCTTCGGCGAGCAGGAAGAGTGCGTCAGGAGAAAGCAAAGCGTCAGACGTTAAAAGACAAACAAAGTCTCCCGAGACCAGTTGGAGGTTGCGATTGAGCGCAATGGAAAAGCCATCAGCGCTAAGAACACTCAGCTTGATTCTAGAGTCTTGTGCCGCCGATGCTAATCGCGACTTTTCATCGGGCGACAACGTCTTTTCCGCGCATATGTTCAAAATCCAATTAGGATAAAGTTGCTTCCGGACGGCCTCGACTGCTTCTACGCCCTGTCCTGCCTTTCCCGCGCGAATCGTCAGGTAGATCCAGAAAGACGGCCGGAGCGAAGTTGCACTTAGCTTTCGAATCCGGCAACGATCGCGAAAAGTCATAGTGTCATACCGGTTGACCCAGTCGAAATAGCTTCCGCGCCGGCCCTCCGCTGGCACTATGATGGGCTGGCGAAGTATCTCCTGCCAAAGTCCATCATCTCGTGCTGCCTCCAGCCGCAGCATGTGACTGTCGTCTGACGGCACCTCGATGCTAGCTGCAAATCCGCTATGACCAGCTTCGCGGGACTCGGGATAAGCTGATGCAACGTCTGCTCGAATCAACCCATGACTAACTGGTATCTCAACGTTATCAAGATAGACCCGCAATCGATGGATCGGACTCGCCGTCCGGGAGAAACACCAGCCTGAGAACTTAAACCGGTGAGTTAGCCGATCCCAGGCAATTGGTTCATCGATCCAGCAGAGGTAATCGTGGGGTAGGCCGTAATAGGTCTTCTTCGCTACAGCCTGGCCGCGAAGACGGCGTCCCAGCCGATCCAGCAATTGTCTGACCAATCTCCTAGCTGTTCGGAGCTGCTTCACGCGCAATTCGAAGTCGCAACCGGATAGTCAGCCTGGCGTCGTCAGCAATTCCCTCGAGACGCGGCAATATAAGTTGCGGATCCAGCCCTGTGATCCGAAGCCGCAGCCAGGTGGGATGTGGGACCCGCTCCGCATCACCTGTTACAACAATCGAGGCAAATTCATCAGGTCTCGCCGCCGAAAAAATGTCGCTGCTGTTCGAACGAACAATCACTGAGGAAATGTCAATGACTGGTAACGTACGCATGAAGTCGATCCGAAGCGGTGCAGCCTGAGCCCCGCGGGGTAAGGAGAGGAGCACTTCTCGCCAGTCTCCCTGCTCCACACCGGCGATGACCGAAGCCTCTTCACAATGAATCCCGTCGCCTGAGAAAAAGACCTGGATTAGTGACTCGTCATTTTGCGGCAATGGGTAAAAGCGGCGCCGGAGCCGGCGCAACCAGCAGTTACGGACCTTCTCACGAAGTGACTCTGGACCTTTGCGAGCAATCAAGATCGAGTCATGCCACTTATTGCTCTCCCAGTCATAGCGTGCCGGCTCCGCCCAATGGGTGTGAGCGTGTAACACCTGGAGCCCGGCATAGCGACTCACGGCGCGAAAACCGTCGGCGAAAATCCGCCAGCAATCCAAGGGGAAGCGATGCTCGTTGCCGGAAGCCGGCGCGATGATGCAGCAAAGACCGCCCGGTTTTAGCACCCGTGCGATCTCCAGCATGGTCTCCCAAAAGAATTCGGTATGCTCGAACGTTTGCCCTGAGACCAATACGTCCACGCTTCCGGTTCGGAGCTCGTGCCAGGTATAGGGGCTGCGCAGGACCAAATCAACATTCGGACCCGCCGCAAGATCAGCCCCGATATAACGCCACGGCTTGTGATCGAAGATCGGCCGATAACTCCCATTGTAGTCGCAGCTGCCGAGATCGACGATCGTCAACGGTTTCTTTTTCCAATCGCGCAGGTAATCCTGGCAGAACTCGGCCATCCGATCGTAGGAGCTGGGATGCATTGTGTCTCCGGGCTAAGGTCGCGGGATTGAGTTCTGCATCAAGCTCGCGCTGGAGAAATCCTGCTAATCAATGAAACCGCCTGGTAACCGGAGGGGTAGCACGGTAGTGGCGCCGCGAGCCAACTTAAGTCTCGGGCCGGCTAGCCAACCACAGGTCGCCGGCATTTAGGGGCGTGCTTGCTGGAGATGGTGGCCCGGTTCATAACTTCCGCATGCAGTGGTGGCGCCCGCCTTCCTTTCGCGATAAGAAAAGGACGCGCATTCTCATTTTCTCGCACGAGACGACCTGGAGCGGCGCGCCAATCCAACTCTTCTACCTAACGACCTGGTTGAAAGCGAAGGGCTGGGACGTGGCGGTCGTCGTTCCAAAACCAAACACGCCGCAATCAGGCCCGATCAGCGCGGAACTGGCAGCGCGCGCCATTCCAATCTTTCCGATTCTCGACTTCAGCGCTCGACCCGGCCTTGAGCAAATCCGCGCTCTCTCTTCGGAGTTCGACCTGATCCTGGCGAACACCCTCGTGATGTGGAGCGCGGTCTGCGCCGCGCGCGAAGCCGACCGGCCAGTCATCTGGTATATCCACGAGACACAAGTGCTTTGGCGTCTGCTCGAGTTGAATCCCGAAATCAAATCCGCGCTCACCCTCGCCGACCTACTGCTTTTCCCCACCGCTCACACCGCGGAGCTTTACCGCTCGCTCACCTCGCAGCCGATCAAAGTTTTGCCCTATGGAATTCCCCGGGTCGCGGTCACGCCGGTGCAACGCGACGATGGTCGCATTCACTTCCTCCTCCTCGGTTCTTACGAGCATCGGAAGGGTCAGGATCTTTTTCTCGCCGCGATCAAACAACTCCCGGCGACTCTGCAAAAGAGGACGCTCTTCCAAATGATTGGCCGCAAGCTCGACGAAGGATTCTTCGAGGCGCTGGTGGAAGAACTCGATCAGCCCAACGTGTTGCTGAGCGAGGCGCTCGAACATGAGAATGCGCTGGCGGTTCTCGCCGGCGCGGATGTGCTCGTCTGCGCATCGCGCGATGAGACAATGCCAATCGCGATCCTGGAAGCGATGAGTCTCGGGAAAGCGATCATTACAACGAATGTCGGCGGCACGACGGAATGGCTGCGCAACGAAAGCAACGCCCTCATCGTTCCCGCGGACGAGAGCGCGGCTTTGGCTGGCGCGCTGCAACGCTGCGCGGAGGAGCCGGAGTTGCGCGAATCGTTAGGCAAGAACGCGCAGCGGACATTCGCCACCGAATTTTCGCTCGAGCGGCTCGGAAAGCGTTTCGTGGACTTTGCGATGCGGCTTTCCCGGGAGAAAAAAAAGTGACCTACGCCGAATGGCTGAGCGCGTTCCAGCGGCTCACTCCGGAGCGGCAGGACGAACTTCGCGCAAGAACCGCATCGCTTCCGCGCCGGCCGCTCATCTCCGTTTTGCTTCCGGTCTACAATCCCGAGCTCCGCCTCCTCGAGGAGGCGATCGCCTCGGTGCGCGCGCAGCTTTACGCAAACTGGGAGTTGTGCGTGGCCGACGACGCTTCGACGAACGAACAAGTCCGGCCGTTCCTGCAACGACAGACACTGGAGGAGAAACGGATTCGGGTGTGCTTGCGCGCAACGAACGGCCATATCTCGGCCTGCTCGAATTCCGCGCTCGCACTCGCGAAAGGAGAATGGTGCGCCCTGCTCGATCAGGATGATTTGCTCGCCGAGGAAGCGCTCGCCGAGGTGGTCTGCGAGATCAATCGCCGGCCCGATGCCGCGATCATTTACTCGGACGAAGATTTCATCGATTCGTTAGGGAACCGATCCAACCCGTTCTTCAAGCCGGATTGGAATCCGGAACTTTTCTTCGGGCAGAATTACCTCAACCATCTCGGAGTTTATCGAACGTCGCTTCTGCGCGAGATCGGTGGCTTTCGCGAAGGATTCGAAGGTTCGCAGGATTATGATCTCGCTTTGCGCTGCGTCGCACGCGTTCGATCGGAGGAAATCCGGCACATTCCTCGTCTGCTTTATCGCTGGCGAATGGTCGAGGGAAGTCTCGCCGATAAGCCCGAGGCAAAACCTTATGCGCGACACGCGGCGCGCCGGGCGCTCAATAGTTACCTGCACGAGCGCGGGATCGCGGCGCGGGCGGAGGCCTGCCCCGAGAACGACGAATCTCATCGCGTGATCTACGAAACCCCGGCACCTTTTCCGCGGGTCGCAATCATCACCGAAGCGGCCGACCGCGACTGGTCGCCACGCGACGGCGTGGTTCGCGCGGAACCTGGCGCGAGCGCCGCGAATGCGGCCGCGAAAAATACCGGCGCGGATGTGCTGCTTTTCCTGAGCGGCAAGATTGTTTCCGCCGAAGAGGGCTGGCTGGACGAGATCGTCAGTCAGGTCGTTAGGCCGGAAGTCGGCGCGGTCGGCGCGCGGCTTTGGTCGCCGGAAGGAAAGCTGGAAGACGGCGCTCTCATTCTCGGGAGCGGCGGGATCGCCGGCCCGGCGTTTCAGGGAATTCCGTGCGGCCATCCCGGTTACTTCAATCGCGCCTGGCTCCAGCAAAATTGGTCCGCCGTCTCCGGGGCATGTCTGGCTGTGCGGCGCGATCTTTTTTTGTCGTTAGGCGGGTTCGACGAAAAGAACCTGCCGCACCATTTTTACGACATCGATTTTTGTCTGCGCGTTTGGGAGGCAGGCTTGCAAGTCGTCTGGACGCCCTACGCGAATCTTATCTTCAGCGGCAGCGGCGTGCGCGAGGAGCGGCAATCGCCTGACGAGGCCGCGTACCTGAAACAGCGCTGGGCGCAGCGGCTGAGCGCCGATCCGTTTTACAATCCGAATCTCTCGCTTGATCGGCCCGGTTTCACTCTCGCGATCCCGCCACGATCATGATCGAGAAAGAAGGTCTGCTCGTGCATCTCGATCCGGCAGGTGACCGCATCGCGGGCCGCGATTTTCAATTCAGCGGCTGGGTCGCGGCAAAAGAACCGATTATCGCCGTTCGGCTGCCGAAGACCGAAAATCTTCGCCTAACGACTAACGAACGACCTGATGTCGAGCGTGTTTTTCCCGATCATCGAGCGCTTGGCTTTAGCGGGCGATGCCCGGCCGGAGCGATCGGACCAAATGGATTGCGAATCGCCATTCAACTGAATGACAAAACGATCGAGCTCGACCATCCACTGCCCGAGGAATTGCGTCCGGCACCGTTCAGACAGCGAGTTTTTGCCGCGCTCCAGGTCGCGTGGCTGCGTGTGCGCACCCGCCTAACGTCAGATGCAGGAACGCGCTTTGCCTGCGTTTTGCGCCGACATCTCGTTGCGCGACAACTTCGCGACGGCCTCTTCGAACGGCGCCACACCGAGGCGCTGCTGCAAGACTTCGCAACCGCCTTTCCGCAGGCCTTCTTCCTGCAAATCGGCGCGAATGATGGATTCACCGGTGATCCGGTCTACCCGCTCCTCACGCGCGCCGGCGTTGATTGGCGCGGCGTGCTGGTGGAACCAGTCGCGCATCTTTTCGCCGAGTTATCGCAGCGCCATGGGCAGAATCCGGCCCTGCGCCTCGAGCGCGCGGCGATTTGTGAGCACGATGGCAGCACCATGATTCATCGCCTAACGACCACGTCAACGGACACGCTTTGGCTGGATCAGATTCCCTCGCTTGATCGCGAGTTGCTGCGCGCCGGCGCCAAACAATTTGGGAAGGCAGAAAACGCTGTCGTGGAAGAAAATGTTCCATCGCTCACGGTCGCGACCTTGCTCGAGCGACATGCCATCACGCAACTCGACTTGCTGGTCATCGATGCCGAGGGATGGGATTGGCGGATTCTTCGCCAATTCGATCTGCGGAATTTGCGCCCGAAATTCATTCTCTATGAGCACCAGCACCTCAGGCCAGATGAGCGCGACGCCGCGCATCAATTTCTCATCGCGCTCGATTATGGCTGGGCCGAAACGAAAGAGGGCGATACGCTCGCCTGGTATCTGCCGGGCACCGCTCGATGAGCAATGACTTAACCGGACATCTCGACTCTCCCGTGCCGGGTGAGAGCATTTACGACGCGGCGATCTTTCTCTCCGGTTGGGTTTACGCTCCCGATCACGATCCGGCCCGGTGCCGGGTTCGCGCCTTTCTCGAGGACGATTGTGTGGCGGAAACGCAACTCCTTTTCAATCGACCGGACGTCTGCCGACATCTGGCGCTTTCGCCCTGTGTGCCGACCGGATTCAGAATGCTCGGCAAAACTCCGACTGCCGCGAATCAAGCCCGCGAGGTGACCCTGCGTCTCGCAGCATCATACAACGACGGCGCTGAACACACGTTCGTTAGGCAAGGCCTCCGGCTCCTCCCGGCTGCCCTGAAGAGGCGCCCGCATGGCGAGGTCGTTAGGCCGGATAACACAACACTCCTCCATCGGGAAAACATTTACGGTTCCGGCCCGCCAATCGAGCAGCCGTCAGACGAAGTGGGGCGTTTGATTAACGAATATCTGCCGGCGAACGCGTCGGTCGTGGACGTGGGGTGCGGTGCAGGAGTGTATGCGCCGGGGCTCATTGCCAGGGGTCACGTCTGGCTCGGCCTTGAAACCAACCCGCATTGCGCGGAGATCCTGGAGCGCCAGCAGTTGCCTCATCGTCTGGTCGATCCGGCGTCCCGCCGGCTGCCTTGCGCCGATCAGGAATGGGATTGCGCGATCTGCATCGAAGTGCTGGAACACATTTCCGAGCCGGAACTTTTCGCGCGTGAAATCCGGCGCGTCATTCGCAGTCGCGCACTCTTTTCCGTGCCGAACATCGAGGTGTTGCCTTACCTGCACGAATGGGCGGTGGTGCCGTGGCACATGCTGGAAGCCGATCACAAAAATTTCTTCACCCGCGCCAGCCTGCGCAGTCTGCTCGAAAAATCTTTTCGCCGCGTCGAAGTCTTCCCTTACGCCGAGCATCCTCTGCGCACGCGTGACGGCGTCACGCTGCATGCCCACCTTTTCGCGGTTGCGGCCGCCTAACGACACTCGCACAGCAACTCGGACCAGCGTTTCACGACCGCCTCGAATGCGCCGCCGGTATAGGGTTTTAGTTCCGGCCAGGTTGAGTCAATGTGATCGCGCTGATACGGCTTCGGTCCGTGCAGGTGAATGATCTTCGCCTCCGGGTTTTCGCCCCAGTACGGTTTCCAATTCAACTCCGGGCGCAGCTTATCCCAGAGCGGTCCGTTTTCATCGCGGTAGAACCAGCGATAAGCCGCTTCGTCCCACGATTCTTTCTCCAGCTCGGCGAGATGTTGCGCGATGTAGTCTCGAAATTGCGGCCAGGTTTCATGCAGCCGGCGGATGTTCATCAACATCACGCCGGTATTCATGTTGACGTAATCCTCGCGCAGAGTTTCCGGCGCGACCGCGAAGTATTCGCAGCGATTCGCCTCCAGTTCGGGCACGACTTCGCCGGTGAACATGACATCACAATCGGTGTAGAGGACGCGTTCGGAATCGCCCAGCCGGGTGACAATCTCGGGCAACTCGACCCGCGAAAAAGCACCGGAGAGCGCCGCTTCAAAATGCGGGTTGCCTTTTTCCCGGCCCAACTCCCCCAGACGTTCACGGAATGCGCTGCGATGTCGAATGATCCGAACCTGGCGCGCACGCAGCCACCGGGTCAGCTCATTCTCCTCGCCTTCATAAAGAAAATGCGGCGCGAGCGAAGTGAATTTCTGCGCGGTGTGCACCGCGACTCTGATCATCTCGGCGTATTCGCGGAACGCGGTGGAGTCGCCGGTGAGCGCAAAAAACCACTTCATTTTGAGAGTAGACTCGGCTTCGCAATGGAACTCAAGGCGTGTAGTTTTTCCGTCGGTGAGAGGCGGCAAAGACGAGCATGCGATCAGATTATAAAGGTGTTTGGACCGCGCTCTCTGAGACGCTCTCGAGCGCGAAGATGCACGTCAGCGGGACCGAAGACGAAGCGACGATTGAGACGAGCGGCGTCGGGACGAGCGAGTTTCTGCTCAAAAACGTCGGGATCGATCCGAATGATGTTGTGCTCGAGATTGGCTGCGGAATCGGGCGGGTCGGGAAATGTCTCGCCCCGCGCTGCCGGCGCTGGATTGGGGCCGATGTTTCGCCTCGCATGCTCGCCTTCGCGGCCGAGCGGCTGCGTGAATTTCCGAATGTGGAATTCGTCGAGTTGTCGGGCAATGACCT
>JAICXG010000159.1 GCA_025980625.1 Chthoniobacterales bacterium | reverse complement strand
TCCGTTCTTCTGCCGCGCCAGCGCGGGTAATGTCCTGTGCTTCATAACGCGCGAAGTCGGCGATCATTTCCGCTTCGCTCCGATCTTTGCGCAATTGCTCGCGAAACCATTCGGCCCAGCGCCGGATGCGTTCTGCGAGGGAGTCGAAGTGAACCGGTAATTCGTTTTCGATTAATCCGAAGTGCGGAAGATAAAGTCGCGCCGCGCCGATGCGGCGCATCCGTTCGATCGAGTCGAGCCACGATTCGATATGCAGCTCGGGCGGAACGAACGGCGGCACCGGCGGCCCGCCGCTCAGCCGCACGCCGGCGACGTCGCCGCCAAAGAGATTATTCTCCCAGTGATAAACATTGTGATGCGAAGCGTGCCCCGGCGTGGCGAGCGGCCGCACGTCGAATTGGCCGGCGCGGATTGGGACGCCATCTTCGGTTGCGCGCACCTGCCCTGCGGGAATCGGGCGCATGTCGCCCCAGAGCCGCTCCATCTCGTTCCCAAAAATTCGCCTCGCCGATTCCATGAGACGCAACGGATCGAGAAGGTGTTTCACGCCGCGCGGGTGGACGTGGATAATCGCTCCCGCTTCCGCGAAGCGCCAGGCTGCGCCGGCGTGATCGAGATGGATATGGCTGAGAAAAACATGGCGCACGTCGTTAGGCGAGAAATTGTGTTCACGCATCGCCGCCGAAACCTGCTCAAAGGTTGATTCAGCGCCGGTGTCGAAGAGAGCGAGGCCGTCGTTCGTTTCGAGTGCCGTGGCCGCAATGATCCCTGGCCGGCCAAGGTGAAGCGTGTCGAGAACGTGAACCATTGCGAAAGCGTGGCGTCGCCGCGCGTTGTTATTCCACGCCCAGACTCATCACTCCCACTCGATCGTGCTCGGCGGCTTGGTCGAGATGTCGTAGCAGACGCGGTTGACCCCTTTGACCTCATTGACGATCCGGCTCGAGATCCGCGCCAGGATCTCGTAGGGCAGGCGCACCCAGTCCGCCGTCATTCCATCCTGACTCTCGACAATCCGAAGCGCGATTGTGTTTTCGTAAGTGCGTTGGTCGCCCATCACGCCGACGGAATGCACCGGCAAGAGGACGGCGAACGATTGCCAAACGCGATAGTACCAGTCGCTCGCCTGCATTTCGCTCACCACGATGGCGTCGGCTTCGCGTAAAATGCGTAGGCGCTCAGGCGTGACTTCGCCGAGAATGCGCACCGCGAGCCCGGGGCCGGGAAAAGGCTGGCGTAGCACGATCTCGTTAGGCAAACCGAGCTGCAAACCTGCCTGGCGCACTTCGTCTTTGAAGAGCTGACGCAATGGCTCGACCAGCTCGAAATGCATCTTCTCCGGGAGTCCGCCGACGTTGTGATGGGTCTTGATGAGCGAGGCGGGGTTGCCGCCGATCGCGACGCTCTCGATGACGTCGGGGTAGAGCGTTCCCTGGGCGAGAAAACGGTAGCCAGCATGCGGCCGTTTGTCGGCCCGGTCTTTGGCGAGCAAATCCTCGGTTGCCTGCTCGAACACCCTAACGAATTCGAGCCCGATTGCCTTTCGCTTCTGCTCGGGGTCGGTGACACCCTCGAGCAACTTCAGGAAACGCTCGGACGCATCGACGTACTTGAGTTTGATCCGGAAATTTTCGCCGAAAACCCGCTGCACGATTTCCGGTTCGTTTTCGCGCAGGAACCCATTATTGACGAAAATGCAGGTGAGCTGATCGCCGATTGCGCGATGCAGAAGTGCGGCCGTGACGGACGAATCGACTCCGCCACTGAGCCCGAGCACGACTTTTTCATCCCCGACCTGCTGCCGGATGCGCGCGCACGCTTCGTCAATGAACGAGCCCATCGTCCAGTCCATCGCGCAATGGCAGATGCGAAAGAGGAAATTCTGGATGATCTCCTTGCCGCGCGGCGTGTGTGAGACTTCAGGGTGAAATTGCAGCGCGTAAAGACGACGTTCGGCATCCTCGATCACAGCAAAGGGAGAATTTTCCGTGTGCGCGATGGCGCGAAAACCGGTCGGGAGCGCGGTCAGCTTGTCGCCGTGGCTGCTCCAAATATCCATCTGCTCGCCGACTGCATGGAAGAGCGGCGTTTCTTCGTCGATGTGGAGGATGCCAGCGCCATATTCACGCCGGGCGCTGAATTCCACCTCGCCGCCGAGGTGTCGTGCCATGAGTTGCATCCCGTAGCAAATTCCGAGGACTGGAATGCCTAACGAAAAGATTTGAAGATCAATTTGCGGCGCGCTCTTTTCGTAAACGCTCGCCGGCCCGCCCGAAAGGATAACCCCTTTGGGCGCCATCGCCTCGACTTCCGCGGCCGTGATATCGTGCCGGCCGATCTCGGAATAGACCTGGCATTCGCGCACCCGGCGGGCGATCACCTGGGTGTATTGCGAGCCGAAATCGAGGATGAGAATGCGCGAGTGAGCAGTCGGTTTCACAGTCCTGTCGCTCCGGAAAAATTGCCGTCGAAACAGACGGGCGTTGCGGCGAGGGCGAGACTATCTTCGGTGCATCGGCTGACGATGCACGCGCCAATGAGGATCAAGAGGGGTTTCATCTGGAGATGTTAAAGGGCGACCAGGCGTTTGCAAGAAAGCAGCTGCGCGTCGTCCGCGCCAGCGGCCGGCGAGCGCCGCGCGATAAGGCATCGAGCGCCGGCCGCGAATGATTGATCCCGACCTCCTGCTCCACGGTTACCGGCTCGGCGTTTTCCCGATGGCGATGGAGGACGACGAGATCCGGTGGTTTTCACCGGAGCCGCGAGCGATCCTGCCGCTCGATCGTTTTCATGTCCCGCATGGGCTAAAACGGGAGCGGCGCGGCTCATCGCTTGAGATCCGAATCGACACGGGCTTTGACGAAGTCATCCGCGCATGCGCTGATCGACCCGACACCTGGATCAATCACGAGATCATCGAGAGCTATAACAATCTGCATTCGTTAGGCTGGGCCCATTCCGTCGAAGCCTGGTCGGAGAACAAACTCGTCGGCGGCCTCTACGGGGTCGCGATCGGCGGTGCATTTTTCGGCGAATCGATGTTTCATCGCGTCACTGGAGCGTCGAAGATCGCGCTTTGGGCACTGGTCGAGCGGCTGTGCGCGCGGCGTTTTACATTGCTCGATACGCAATGGCTCACGCCGCACCTTGAGCAGTTTGGAGCGCAGGAAATTTCGCGCGCCCTTTATCTGCACCTCCTATCTCACGCGATCGACCTTGAACGGAGCTTCGTTTAGGAATCAATCGGGTCGCTAACTTGCCGACCAGGCGGAATCCGCCATAGTGACTGCCCGCGGCTGGGTAGCTCAGTTGGCAGAGCAGGGGTCTGAAAAACCCCGTGTCGGCGGTTCGATTCCGCCCCCAGCCAGCTTCTTTCGCTCAGGCCGGAGAGCTTCGGCTTCGGTGCGCGGCTTCATGCCACGTCGAAAAGCAACATGAAACCGTAATCCATGTGCAGTTGCTGGTGGCAATGGAAGAGATTCGGACCCGGCTGATCGGCCACGAAATCCACTTCCAACTCCTGATAGCCGCCCAGCATCACGACGTCTTTCATGATCCCGCTCGTCTTTTTCCCAGCGATTTTGGTGAGCTCGAAACTGTTCCGGTGCAGATGCAGTGGATGAATGTCATCGCTTTGGTTGCGCATCCGCAGCCGATAGCGCTGGCCGCGATGAAGGCCCCGCCGGGTTCGATTTGTCTTCATTGAGAAAGGGACGTTGTTAATTGTCCAGAGATTGAAGCCGTCCGCCGCCGCGTTCTGTTTCGCGAAAGTCATCTCGATCACTTCGTCGGGAGTGGGCGCTTCGCTCCCGGTCTTGCCGAAGCGCGTGTAATCCCAATGGAACGGCGGCGGCTTTTTCCACCACGGCTCGCCCTTGCGACCGGCGTATTCGACCACGATGCCAATGCCGCGCTCGCGATCGTCGTCACTCAGATCGCCCAAGACCCAGACGCCGGGATGGTTCATCTCGACGATGGCCGAGACGCGCTCGGCAGTCCCAATCCATAAGACCGGCACTTCCGCCGGCGAGGGGACCGGGTTTCCATCGAGCGCGACGACTTTAAAGGTATGACCCGGGAGCGCGAGACTGCGCAGCTCGCCAGCGCTGGCATTCAGGATGTGAAAAAGGACGCGCTCGTTAGGCTTGACCCGGATCGGTTCGCCATGACCGAGCATGCGACCGTTGATCGCGAAGGCGCCGTAGCTGACTTCGTAGCCGTGCGGTTTGCCTTCCGCCAAAGAAGCTTTCATCGCCGATTCACCTGCTTCTTTCAGTTCCGGGACCTCATTCCCGGCGAGGAAATCCTGCGCCATATCGCCACCGCGGCTGAAGACCGGCTCGAATTCCTTTAGCGTGAGAAAGAGCTCGCGGTCGTAGTCGCCCGGCTCGCGACGGGGCTCGATGTAAACCGGGCCGGCTTGCGCGTTATAAAGACCGCGCGTGAGATCGTTGCCGGCTGCGATGTGGGTATGATAAAAGCGCAGCCCGGCCGGCCCCGGGGTAAAAGTGATGCGCCGGCTGCCGCGTGCGGGAATATAGGGCGTCCCCTCCTCGGCCGCGCCGTCGACATCCACCGGCACGATCTGCCCATGCCAATGCAGTTGTTCGGGCGTATCGGTGTCGTTGTGAATGTCGACCGTGACCGGCTGGCCTTCTTTCAAGCGCAGGAGCGGACCGGGGAACCGGCCATTGTAAGTGATGGTGGAAACGATGTGGTCAGGCGCGAGTTCGATCAGCGCCACGCCGATACGGATGGTGTAATCAGCTGCGCCGGTTGGCTGCGAAAGTGAGGCGGCAGAAGATGCGTTCGCCGGCAGCGCCGACTTCGGGAGCGCCCCATAGCCGCCTGCGAGCAAACTACTGATGAGGAATTTGCGGCGTGAGAAGTGGCTGGATCCAGCTGGGTCGTTCACAATTTGGTGCGAGCTAAGTCCGGTGTTTTTGTTGAGTTCCTCTGAAGCCGGGCATTCCGGCTACGCGTGCTACCTGATTCGGGAAAATTGTTCGCTTCCTGGTTCGCCACCACTGGAGCGAATTGCGGGATCGTTAGCCGCCAGATGCCGCAGCAGATGGTAAACATCCTCTGGATCAGCTTCGATCGCTCGCGCAATCTCTTCCGCGCTGCTGCCGGTGTCGGTAAGTTGCGCGAGCACTTTGGGCTGTAATTGCAGAATCCGCGTCGCGGCTTTCTTGCCCGCTTCCACGCCCGGCTGATGATAGGCGTTGACGTTTACGAGCGAGCCATAGAAGCCAACCGCGCGTTCGTAAAGCGCGATGAGCGCGCCGACGTGAAACGCGTCTACTTCCGGCATGCTCAGGGTGATCGAGTCGCGTCCGTTTTCATAAAGCGCGGCCCGAGTCCCGCGCAGAAAACCCTGGAGGTAATCGCCACTCGTTACACCCTCCTCGACCTCGAAGCGCCCGCTCGCACGATCCTGGCGCACTTCGATGAAGGTAACGAAGAAATTCGGCACGCCCTCGCGCAGTTGCTGAAGATAGGCGTGCTGATCGGTCGAGCCTTTGTTCCCATAAACCGCGATCCCCTGGTGGACGACCTTGCCCTCGAGGTCCTTCTCTTTGCCTAACGACTCCATGACGAGCTGTTGCAGGTACTTGCTGAAAAGCAGCAGCCGATCTTTATAGGGGAGAATGACCATGTCCTTTTTCCCCTCTCCTTCGCCCGCGTAATACCACATGAGGGCGAGGAGCATGGCGGCGTTTTGCTTTTCGTTAGGCTGGCGCGTCTTCTCGTCCATCGCGGCCGCGCCGGCGAGGAAACTCTCGGTGTCGAACCCCTCGAGTGCGGCCGGGAGGAGGCCGACCGCGCTCATCACCGAAGTGCGCCCGCCGATCCAATCGAACATCGGGAAACGCGCCAGCCAATGGTGCGCTTCGGCATAACGATCCAGCTCGCTACCAGCGCCTGTGACCGCGACGGCGTGCCGCGCAAAATCGAGGTCGGCCTTCTCGAAACGCGCTTTCGCTTCGAGCATGCCGTTGCGCGTTTCCTTCGTGCCGCCCGATTTGGAAACGACGAGGACAAGGGTGTGATCGATTCGCTTGCCAAGCTCGTTGAAAACGCGGTCGAACCCGTCCGGGTCCGTGTTGTCGAAGAAGAAGATGTCCATCGGATCGTTCTTCGATCCGAGCGCGCTGGCGATGAATTGCGGGCCGAGCGCGGAGCCGCCGATCCCGATGAGGAGGAGGTGTTCGAACGGCCGCCCGCTCGGGGCGGAGATGCGCCCGACGTGAATATCGGAGGCAAACTTAAGAATCCGGTCCCTAGTCGTGACGATCTCGGCGCGAACCTCGTCGTTAGGCGCGAGCGCCGGATTGCGCAGCCAGTAATGGCCGACCATGCGATTCTCGTCCGGGTTGGCGATCGCGCCGCCTTCGAGCTCGCGCATGGCGACGAAAGCCTTTTCCACCTTCGGCCGCATCTTTTCGAAGAAGTCTTCGGGAAAACGCATCCGGCTGATGTCGATCGAGAATCCGAGATCGTCGTAGCGCAGATAATATTGCTGGAACCGTTGCCAGAGAGATTGCGTGGCCATGCCATCAGATTACATCGCG
>JAICXG010000228.1 GCA_025980625.1 Chthoniobacterales bacterium | reverse complement strand
TCGGCGAGATCGGCGATCGTGCGGGCCACTTTGAGGATGCGATCGTAGGCGCGGGCACTCAGGCTCAGGTCGGTCATCGCCATTCGAATGAGATCCTGTGAGTCGCTCGTTAGGCGAGAATGTTGTTTGATGGCGCGGGGCGACATTCGCGCGTTGCAGCTGGTCTGTTTCTTATCCGCTTTGAAACGCGCATGCTGGCGTTCGCGCGCGGCCGTTACGCGCTCGCGAATGGCGGCGGAAGCTTCCTCCGCGCGGTCGCTCGAGATGTCGCGATATTCGACCGAGGGCACTTCGATGTGAAGATCGATGCGATCCAGCAATGGCCCCGAAATCCGCTGTCGATAGCGCTGCACCTGCACCGGGCTGCAACGGCATTCGCGTTTCAGATCGCCGAAGTAGCCACAGGGGCAAGGATTCATCGCCGCCACGAGCATGAACTCGGATGGAAACGTGATCGTGCCGGCGGCGCGGGAGACTGTGACGCGACCGTCCTCGAGCGGCTGGCGCAGCACTTCGAGAGTCGAGCGTTTAAACTCGGGCAGCTCGTCGAGAAACAGCACGCCGTTATGCGCGATGCTCACCTCGCCTGGCGCCGGAATGGCCGAGCCGCCTAACAATCCAACATCGGAGATGGTGTGATGGGGCGAGCGGAAGGGCCGGGTCGCGACAAAGGAACGTTCCCCGCCTAACAATCCCGCGATGCTGTGAATCTTGGTCGTCTCGATCGCTTCGTCCATCGTCATGTCGGGAATGATGGTGGCGATCCGTTTCGAGAGCATCGATTTGCCGGAACCAGGCGGGCCGATCATGAGAATGTTATGCCCGCCTGCAACCGCGACCTCAATCGCGCGCTTCACGTGCTGCTGGCCTTTCACATCGGCGAAATCGACCTCGTAGTTATGATGCTGGGCGAAGTATTCGTTCATATCGCCGCGCACCGGCGTGAGCTGTTTTTCGCCGGTAACGAACTGGAAGGTCTCGCGCAGATTGCGCACGCCATAGATCTCGATGCGGTCAACCATCGCCGCCTCGCGCGCATTTGCTTCGGGGACAATCAGCGCGCGCTTGCCACGGCGGCGCGCCTCGAGTGCTACTGGCAGCACCCCTTTCACCGGACGAACAGCGCCATTGAGCGCGAGCTCCCCGACGAAACTAAGCGAAGCGAACGGATCGCCCTCGATTTCCTGCTCGGTCGCGATCATCCCGAGCGCGATCGGCAGGTCAAAGCTCGGTCCCTCCTTTTTGATGTCGGCGGGTGCGAGATTGATCGTGGTACGGCCGCGGGGCCAATAATATCCGCTGTTGCTGACGGCGGTGGTAACGCGATCGCGGCTTTCTTTTACGGCGGTGTCGGGCAGCCCAACGATCACGATCGCCGGCAAGCCGCTCGCGGCATTGACCTCGATCTCGATCTCGTAAGCGTCGACCCCGTAAACCGCGGCTGAGTAAATTCTGGCGAGCACGCGCCGGAGCTTGTCAGAAGTGCGCGACGAAGTCCATAGCGGCGCCCTGCCGCAACCAGACAGCTCGGGACATGGCCAAAATCCTGCTTTGAACACGAGGTGAGTAAAAACCACCACGACCGATCGCAGATTAAGTCTCAAGATGAATTTCGACACGCCCGGGGTACCCGACGCGGCGGCGCACAGCTCGACCAAGCTCGTTAGGGCATCGGTCGCGCCGGCAGCCGATGCAGTTCAATCGTCGGCCAGGAATACCCATCCGACACCGCCAGTCGGCCCGTTCCGGGCGATCTTCGACCTCCATCCGAGCCCGATGATGATCTATGACGTGGTCACCCTGCGCTTGCTCGAAGTGAACGCGGCGGCGCTCGCGCAATATGGGTATTCGCGAGAGGAATTTCTCGCCCGCACCGTGCGCGACATCCGGCCGCCAGAAGACGTCAAGCAATTCATGCAAATGTTGCGGCAGGTGGAAGGCGCAGGCTTCCGCGGCCGGTGGCGCCATTTGCGCAAGGATGGCTCGATTGCGTTCGTCCTCATCCATTGCACGCCGATCGATTTTCGCGATCGCGCCGCGTGTCTGCTGGTCGCCCAGGATGTCACGGAGCAGGCCTTGATCGACGAGCAGGTGCGCAAGAGCGAAGCGACGCTCGCACTCGCCCAACGCGTCGCTCACATCGGCAGCTGGGAAGTTGATCTGACCAATCGGGCGGAGCGCGCCAATCATCCGCCGCGCTGGTCGGAGGAAACCTTCCGCATCTTTGGCCTCGATGCGGCGATGACACAGGTGACGCACGACAGTTTTTTCCATCTCCTTCACCCGGATGAACGACAACTCGCGCGCGAAGCGTTCATCGAGCAACTGCGCACCGGCGCCCCCTACAGCATTGATCACCGTGTCGTTAGGCCGGATGGCTCGGAGCGGATTGTGCACGTGAAATCCGACGTGGTGCGTGACGGGCGCGGCCGGCTGATCAAAATCGCCGGCACCGTCCAGGACCTGACCGAGCAGCGGGAAGCGGAACGCCTTTTGCGCCAGCAAGCGCGCCTGATCGATCTCGCCTCGGACGCGATCTCGGTGCGCAATCTCGACGGCACGATCCGTACGTGGAACAAGGGCGCGGAGCGGCTTTACGGCTGGACGGCGGAGGAAATCTGCGGGCAATGCGCGGTCGATTTCATTTACATCGACGCCGCGGATTACGCGCGCGCCAATGACGAATTGCTCAGCCAGGGCAAATGGCGCGGCGAACTTTCCCACGTATGCAAGGATGGCCGCAAGATCACTGTTATCTCGCGCTGGACGCTGGTGCGGGACGAACGCGGCGAGCCCGAGTCGGTTCTCGTGATTCACACCGATATCACCGAGCACAAAAAATTAGAGGCGCAGTTCCTTCGCTCGCAGCGGCTCGAAAGTATCGGCACGCTCGCCGCCGGTGTGGCGCACGACCTGAACAATATTCTCTCGCCCATCCTGCTGGTCGCGCCGCTCCTCCGCGGCGAGATCCAGAACAACGAGGAGAAAGACACCTTCCTCTCCCTCGTCCAGGCGAGCGCCGAGCGCGGAGCCAACCTCGTCAAACAGATGCTGACCTTCGCCCGCGGGGCGGATGGCGAGCGGGTCCTTGTTCAGCCCTCGCATCTTGTCGAGGAGGTGGCGAAAATCGCCGGACAGACTTTTCCCAAATCGATCACGATCCAGATTGCCTGCCCCAAAGACATCTGGATGGTGGAAGGCGACCCGACGCAATTACAGCAGGTGCTGCTCAATCTCTGCGTCAATGCGCGGGACGCGATGCCGGAGGGCGGGAGGTTGTGCCTAACGAGTGAGAACTTTGTCGTCGACGAGCATTACGCGAGCATGACTGCCGAGGCGAAGCCCGGTTCCTATGTCCTGCTCCAGGTGATGGATGACGGCTGCGGTATTCCCCGCCATGTGCTTGACAAGATTTTCGATCCGTTCTTCACCACAAAAGAGGTCGGCCAGGGGACTGGACTCGGGCTTTCCACCGTCCTCGGAATCGTCAAGAGCTACGGCGGATTCGTCAGCGTTTCGAGCGAACCGGGCGAGACGCGATTTTGCGTCTTTCTGCCCGCCAGCACCTCGAGCCGGAGCGAAGGCCAGCTCTCCGGCGCCCTCTCCGTTCCGAACGGACACGGCGAAAAGATTCTCATCGTCGACGATGAGCCGTGTATCCTCGAGGCGGCGAAACGAGTCCTCGAAGGCTGGGGTTACGAGCCGCTCGTAGCCGAGGATGGCGTGAGCGCCCTCGCCCTTTACGCGCAGCGGCCTAACGAAATCGATCTCGTCCTGACCGACCTCGTCATGCCGCTGATGGACGGCCTCATGCTCATTCGCGCGGTGCGAAAGCTGAACCCGGAGCAAAAGATCATTCTTTCCACTGGGCGCGACGAAGATTTGCAATCGGCGGAAATCCGATCGTTAGGGGTGGACGCCTGCCTGATGAAGCCGCACTCGCGCGATAAGCTCCTCATTACCCTCGAGGAGACCCTCCATTCGGAGAAAGCGACCGCGCTCGCCTAACGACGATCAGCGAGCCGGCGATCAATTCTGCGCCCGGAGTAGCCTCACACCGGTCAACCCATCGTCGCGTCGATAAGCTGGCAGGTTGCGGCTACGCGAAGCTCACGATCAGGGGCGTTTCAGATTGACATCCGAGTCGTCTGCAATGACGAAGGAAGCGCGATGGCCACGACCGACAAATGTTGTACGATTGTTCCGTATTTTGAGGTACCGGCAGGAAGGCTGGGGGAGTTCAAAAGGATCTGCGAGCGCTGCGTCGAGCAAACACGGAGCGAACCGAAGTGTCTCTACTACGGGTTTAGCTTTAGCGGCAGCGTTGCGCATTGTCGCGAGGGTTACGTCGACGCCGCGGGGGTGCTGGCGCATCTCGAGAACATCGGGCTGCTCTTAGAGGAAGCCCTAACGATCGGAAAACTGCTACGGCTCGAGGTGCACGGTCCGGAGGAGGAACTGGCGAAGCTGCGCGAGCCGATGGCCGGGTTGCAGCCGCAATTCTTTACCGTCGAGTACGGCTTTCGTCGTTAGGCGCGTCGAACGGCGATCAAGGCGCGAGTGGCAGCAGAGGGCTTTCGCGCCTAGCTTCC
>JAICXG010000068.1 GCA_025980625.1 Chthoniobacterales bacterium | reverse complement strand
AGAGAGGAGTTAACCCCGGCCTAGGGCTTTGTCATGACCGCGGCAGTCCGCTTTTCCGGCAACGGCACCTTTTCTGCCGACAATTGTTGAAAGCGTGGATCGTTGCGGATTGCATCCCAGATCGGATCGAGCCGCAGCGTCGCAGGAGTCAGAAAGGTAGCGCCGCTATATGACGTCTGTAGCAGTCGCTTGAGCATGGAAATGGCGTGACCCGCATCCCCAAGTTGTGCGTAGGTGCGTGCCATCTCATCCTCCAGGTTCGGGCCAAGTTCTGGATACTCGGAGCTTGGCGCCAGGGCCATGGCTCTTTGTCCTTCAGCGATAGCCGAGTTCGCTTTACCCAAACCCGCATAAGCCGCCGCCAAACGACCATGCGCGTCCGCCTCGGTAAAAGAACCCGGTGCGACCTTCTCGAGCTCGCGGCGAAAATTTTCGATCGCCTTTTGGTAAGTGGCGCTTGCTGCTGAAAGCTTGCCGGCAAGTTGCTGGCTGAAAGCAAGAGCAAGGATATCGTTAGGATCGCGTCGATCTCTTTGCATGGCTAACTCTTTTGAAAGTATCTCTACCGCCGCGGCATAATCACGCTGCAACAGCGCGTACGTAGCGCGCCGGTTCGCTGGGAGTTTCGGATTTGCAATCAGCGGCGCGGCTGCCTGGAGATCGCCAATCGAAACAAGAGCATCCGCTTTCGTGAGAAGGGCACGGGCATTCGTCGGATCCCAGGCAAGTACGCGGTCGAGTGTGGCCAGAGCCTCAGGAAAACGGCGCATCGCACAGTAGGTAAGCGCCAGATTGTTAGAAGCCCTGATGTCGCGAGGATCGAGCTCAATGGAGCGACGTAGGTCCGCCACCGCGTCGTCCCAGTGGCCGAGTGTTCGTTGCATCCTGGCGATCGCTTCTATGACATCAGCACTGTTCGGGAGACCTTGTTCGGCTTGCCTGAATTCTGCGAGCGCGCTCGTTTTGTTCCCCTCGTTGAAGCGGTAATAGCCAAGAGCCAGGTGAACTTCCGGAAGGGTTGGGTCCAGCGCGAGCGCGCGGTCGAGCGCATTCTTAGCCGCCGCCACGCGCGCCGCGCTTGGATCGAGTCCTTTCCAGACACTTTGGACCTGCGCAATCGAGAGATATGCCCAGGCCAGGGTAAAATTCGGATCTAACTCAACCGCTCTTTCATAGAGGTGAATTGCGCCTTCAATATCACCTTCGGCGTTAAATCCCCAATCCACCGGAATCGCTCGCGCGCGCAGATACGCATCGTAAGCGGTAGGATTTTTTGTGGGCGTAGCTTCTAAGCGCGCTCTCTCCTGCGGGCTGAGCGTCGCGCCAATCGCGTCGGCAATATCGGTCGCCAATTCGCCCTGCAGCGAAACCGAGTCCGTCAGAGTACGATCATAGTTTTCGCCCCACAGGTGCCGGTCGGTGCGCGCGTCGATTAGCTGCACTGAAACTCGCACGTGGTTTCCGAAACGACGGACGCTCCCTTCGACGACGTTGCTGACTCCCAGTTGCCGCGCGATGTCTCTGAGATTGTGACTCACACCGCTCTTGTACTGCATCACCGATGTGCGGCTGATCACTTTCAGGTCCTTAATCTTCGCAAGGTTTGACAACAACTCATCTTGGACCCCGTCGGCGAAAAAGGCGTTCTCCTTGTCTTCGCTCAGGTTCTCCAAGGGCAGAACAGCGATGCTTTTGTCCGCCGCTGAGTTACTCGCCGGCCGGCGAAGGGAATAAAAGAAAAGGACAAGGAGAGTAGCCAGGATTCCGGTGGCCAGAGCGGCGCGCCATCCTCGCACCCAGGAACGGCCAGAGCTCCCGCGCCGGTCTAACTCGGCGCTGACTTCCATCTGGCGACGGAATGACTTAAGCGCGTGCAGAAGATCATGCGCGCTGGAATAGCGCTGGCTCGGTTGTTTGCACAGCGCCTTGCTCACTATCTGCTGAAGCTCCGCCGGAGCATTGCTCACATCATTGGCGAGCGGTGGCGGCTCTCTTTCGAGAATCGCCGCGATAACTTCTTCCGTGCCATTTCCGCTAAATGGCGCCTGCCCGGTTATCATTTCATAGAGAACTGCGCCGAGACTCCAGATGTCAGTGCTTTTGTCCACCTGCGCGCCACGCGCTTGTTCCGGCGACATATACCGCACTGTTCCGGGCACCAGTCCGTGGCTTGTTGCGGAAGGCGAAAAGACTTCGTCGATCGATGCCGAAGCGGTCAGCTTCTGGCTCGCAAGCTTCGCAATTCCAAAATCTAGCACCTTCACGTAGCCATCGGGGCGAACCATGAGGTTTTCCGGCTTGATATCACGATGGATGATGTCGGCATCGTGAGCCGCAGCCAGTGCGCTGGCCACTTGAATGGCGATCTCGACCGCTTCGCCTAACTCTATTCGCTTGGGCAAGAGCCGTTGACGCAAGGTTTCGCCTTCGATTAGTTCACTCGCTATATAGTAGGTAGAGTCATCCTGTCCGACCTCATAGACTGTCAGGATGTTGGGATGGTTGAGCGCAGTCACGGCCTGAGCTTCCTGTTGGAATCGCCGTAACCGGTCGGGGTCCGCGGCAAAGCGGTTGGGAAGAAGCTTCAGCGCTGCCTTGCGACCGGCCCGGATGTCGGTCGCGAGATAAACCTCGCCCATCCCGCCGCTGCCGATCGGGTGAGAGATCTTGTAATGGCCGATAACTTGCCCGACGACTGACTCAGCTTGCCGTCTTTGAATGACTCTGGTCGCGAGACCGGTGGCTGAGATTTCGAGAAAATTCGCCGCTGTCTCGCGGGAGGCAAGAAGCGCTTCTAATTTGCAGTGCAAGGCCTTGTCGCCCTTGCAAACCTTTTTCAGGAATGCGGCAACCTCTGCCGGGTCGAGCTCACTCGCCGCTCGAAAGATTCCTTCAATCGTCTGTAACTGCGCCGAGGTCATAGGCCCAGATTACGCATCGCTGCTCGACTATCTTCCGCGCTCGCCCCGGGTCTTGAAAGAAAAATTTTCTTCAGATGAGCACTTTGGCGGGTTGTTCTCGTTTCTCGTCACTGGAAACCAACAAACCAATACAAAACTATGAACAAACTAAATCGCCTGAACTTTACATTCATCATTGTCTTGCTCACAGCCGCGACGGTCGCGGCCGGTCAGAAGAGACAAATCTCGGGGAGTAATTCAAACACTGCGACTTCGACGCGCTATCGGGTCATTAACCTGGGCAAGAATGGCTTTGGCAACGTGATCGGCGATGCGGACCAAATTCTCGGCTCGATTTATTTGGGCGGCGCGGACCGAGACGCCGGTTTTTGGCCCAAGCCCAAAGGTGCGGTGATCGATCTCGGCACGTTACCCGGGTTCGATGGCAGCCGAGGCCTGGGCATGAATTCACGGAACCAAATGGTCGGACTGGCGAGCCCGATTTCCAACCCAGTGCCGGTATTTTGGGCTTCGCCCCAAAGCGCTCCAGTGGAACTCCCCGGCTTGCCCGACGGAGTTTACGGTCAGGCGTCGGGGATCAATGTTGGCGGCCAGATTGTCGGCACTTTCTTTTCTGACACCGAACTGCCGGTCTTCTGGTCGAATAGCAGTGCAACAGCGACTTATCTTAACGAATTGAGCGACGAGTTACCGTTTGGTGAAGCCCTCAGCGTTAACACGGCTGGCAATATTTTCGGAGATGGCTGCAGCCCGGACTTTGTCGAATGTCACGCCGCATATTGGGACAACAGCACAAGCACTCCAGTAGCGTTAGCTTCGCCCGGCGGCGATTTTATCTACACCGATGCCGGTGGTATCAGCTCGGATTTGACAGTGTCCCACGGACTTAACGACTCAGGAAGCATGGCAGGTCTTGCTTACAATGCTGACTTCTCCCAAACGCGTGCCGTGTTCTGGGCCAACAGCTCGAGTCCGGCAATTATCCTGAGCACGAGCGACGAGTTCCCTAACGGCACAGCGGAAGGCATCAGCGAGAATGGGCAGATCGTAGGCACGGCCTACAATGCCGACTTCTCCGAGTCGCACGCCTTTCTCTGGAAGGATGCAAACAGCCCAGGCATCGATCTGAATACCGTAATTCCTTCCGGCCGAGGTTGGGTTCTCGAAATCGCCCGCAGTGTGAACAGCAGCGGCGCGATCACCGGCGAAGGGTCAGCTAATGGAGTCTCTCGCGCCTATGCGCTGATTCCTATTCGCTGAAGTGGCCAGGCGAGATCATTGCCGATAGCTCTAAATCTCCCAAACAAATCCTCGGCTCGCACCTCGCGGGCCGAGGATCTCGTCTGTTAGCCGGCGTCGCGCAGTTCGGTGTAGAGCCACAACTTGGAAAATTCCCAGTCACGTCTTACCGTCGCACGCGAGGTCTGAAGCACTTCGGCGATCTCATCATAGTTAAGGCCGCCAAAATACTTCAGCTCGACTACCTGTCCTTTCCTGGAATCGAGCTCGGCCAGCTTCTCCAAAGCCTCGTGCAGATCGACCAGTTCCTTCGCTTCCATCGGAGAGACCAGCGCAGCCTCATCTAACTCCACCTTCAAGGCGCCGCCTCCGCGCTTTCGTGCCCGCTGGCCCCTCGCGTAATCAACCAGAATCTGGCGCATCGCCCGCGCGGCCACGGCGAAAAAGTGGACGCGATTCTCCCAATTCATCTGGGTCTGATCAGCCAAACGCAGATAGGCTTCGTTGACCAAGGCCGTGGTTTGCAGGGTATGATCGGCGCGCTGGCCTCCCATCTGATGATGCGCGAGCCGATGAAGCTCGCCGTAGATCAGCGGGGTCAGTTCCGCCAAAGCTTTCTGGTCTCCGTTATCCCAGCGTTTCAAGAGATTAGTTACAGTTTGCTGGATAGCGGAAGATGACTTCATCGGTGCTCCTTTTCGAACTCGCAAAAATTTCGGCTGGAGGGCTCGGCCTTCAAAAAAAAGTTTCCTTCCGAATGAGCACTTTGATCACCGGAACTCGTTTGTGAGAAATGGAAACTTACAAACAGAAAGAAAAGCATGAAAACGTTAAGTCACTTCAACAAAATACAAATTTTCCCCGCCATTTGCGCCCTGGCGCTGATTGGCCTTCTATGGCTGACTGCTCCAGCGCATGCCACACCGGCCTGCGGCCTTACTACCGAATATATCACACCCGATACCGGTATTCGGTGGGAACAGATCCGCGCGTCGGCGAAGTCAATCGAAGATCTCTGGAAATCGCGTCTCGACACCATTGGCGCGTCCGACCTCTACGTAGTGAGAAACACGTTTATCCCGTTTGGTAATAGTGGCTGGCATACTCACCCGGGGATCAGTCTGGTGATGGTGATCTCAGGAACGATCGCGGTCTATGATGGTGACGACACGACCTGCACCCCGCAATACTATTCGGCTGGAAGCTCCTTCACTGATCCAAGCAGCGCAGGCCACGTTCACCTTCTGCGGAACGAGGATCCAGCTGTGGATGCAGTTACAGTCGCAGTGCAGTTGGTGCCGGCTGGCGCGGCGCGGCGCATCGATAGCCCCGACCCGGGCTTCTGCGAGCCATTCACTTGCGAGTGATTTGGCATCAGGCAATTCTTACGCGACCTGAAGACGCGCGGCCGAGCGGCGGCAATCGCTCGACCGCGCGATCCGTCTTGCCTCGGGCGCTTGTTGCGGAATTGTAGGAGCCATCGCTCCACTGACCTGGCCAGCATCTGCATGTGCACGAGAATTTCCAGGCAAGCCAGAGCCGCCAAACTCGAGGCGTAAACCAGTAGCGTGCCAAGTGAATTCGAACGAAGCACGTACTGGAGACCGCCATCCCACTAAACGCCTCCGCCTTGCCCCCAATAACGACGGGGTTCTGATCGTAGCTCTAACTGTCGCAGCGGATACTCCTCGTAAAGCCGCTGGGAGACCTAGTCGCCAGACCGTTGTGATAGCAGCGATTGCTCGTGCGCCGCGCTCTTCCGAACGCGGCGCAAACATTTGTGGCAACACGATAGCGCGTGGTTCGGGTCAGTCTGAGCTATCTTCCTCGCTCGCCGGTTTTTCTTCTCCGTTTTTTTCGCCGTAGATCTCTCGCAAGATTCTTCCGATCATTGGCGCGGCGGCCGAACCGCCGTGAACCGTGCTGCCGACATCGCCTTCATAAAGCGCGGCGAAGGCATATTGCGGATGATCCGCCGGGACAAAGCCGGCAAACCACGCTGCGGTGCGCTCTTTCTCCTTCGGTCCCCATTGCGCCGTGCCGGTTTTTCCCGCGACCGAAACCTTCTCCAGACTCGACTGATGCGCGGTGCCGGCGGGCGCATTCACGGCGTCCACCATCGCGGTGTGGATCTGCTCCATCGTCATCGACGATGCTTCGATCGTCTTTTTGGCCCGAACCGAATATGCCGCCACGATCTCGTTCCCGACCGTTTGCACCTGTTCGACGAGGCGAGTTTGATAAAACGTGCCGCCGTTCGCCACGATCGCCATCGCCTGCGCCATTTGCAGCGGTGTGACGAGCAGATCGCCCTGGCCGATCGACATGTTAGCAATGTCGCCATTGAGAATCTTGCGGCCGTGCGTCGCTTTCATGTATTCGTCGTTAGGCAAACGCCCTTCCGCTTCCCCTTTCAGCGGAATCCCGCACTTCGCGCCGAACCCGAGCTTCGATGCCCAATCAAGAATCGGCCCCGCGCCGGTCGCGATCCCGACCTGGTAAAACCAGGTGTCGCACGATTCGGTCAGCGCCTGGACAAAATTGAGCGAGCCGCGGTCGCTGTGTTTCCAATTGTGGAAAGTGGTATTGCCCACATCCATCGCCGGAACGCACTCATACTGGTCCGAGGGCGTGATTGTTCCGCTCTGGAAGGCGGCGAGGCCGACCGCGATCTTGAAGGTCGAACCCGGCGGATAAGCCGAGCGATAGGCGCGCGGCAGGAGCGGGATGTTCGGATCATCCTGGAGCTTCTTGAAGTCCGCCGTCGAGATGGAAGGAACGAATTCGTTAGGGTTAAAGCTCGGCCAGGACGCGAGCGCGCGAATATCACCGTTGTTTGGGTCGATGATGACGATCGCGCCGCGTTTGGCGCGCGCAGCGAGCGCCTGCTCTGCCAGTTGCTGGAGGCGCAGGTCGAGTGTCGTGACGACGTTGTATCCTGGCACGGGCGGCTCGAGGATACGCTCAGAAGTTTTCCGGCCGTCGCGATCGAAGGTCACTTTGTATTTTCCATGCCGGCCGGTCAGCATGCTGTTGAAGGTCTGCTCGAGGCCTTCACGACCTTCGGTTTCGGGCCAAAGCACCTGACCGTTTTGAATGATGCCGTCGGCGTTCCGGCCCGTTCGTCCGGTATAGCCGATGACCGCGCCCGCCAGGCTTTTGTTAGGATAAACCCGCACGTAAACCGGTTTGAGCGAAAGGCCGGAGGAAAGCCGCGATTTCAACTCCGCCTGCTCCGACTCGCTCAGATTCTGTGCGATCTCGAACGGAAGAAAACCGCGGTTGTGATAATGCCGCAGGATCGCCTCGTCGGTGAGATCGAGCGATTGCCCGAGCAACTTCTCCGCTGTGCGAATGCGCTCGTGCGCGTAAGCGAGCGCCTGGGCGTCGGAAAAATTAAGCGGGGTGGGAAAATCGATCGTGAGATTGTAGCTCAGTTTGTTCTGCGCGAGCGCGGCGCCATGACGATCGGTGATCTGTCCGCGCGGCGCTGGGATATCGAGAAGGTAGGTGCGGGCCTGCTTCTGCGTTTCCCATGTCGGCTTGATCGCTTCCTCAAGCGGCGTCGGTGATGCCTCCGGGCGCGCCGCATTCTCCTCGCCTAACGAGAGTGGCCTTGCGGCGAGAAGAAGAAAAGCAAAGAAGTAAAGACTGCGCAGGGTCATGAGCAAACGTCGAAAGTCAGTGCCGCTGCAAAAAACGGTGCACTTCCTCCGCCAACTTCTGACCTATCCCTTCAGTCGATGCAATTTCTTCCACACTTGCTTTGCGCAAACGCTGCACCGAACCAAACCTTCGCAGCAGGAGATTTTTCCGGTTCTGACTCACCCCCGGGCAATCGTCGAGAATGCTCTCGCCGATTCGTTTTTTCATCAAGAGCTGGTGATAGGTGTTGGCAAAACGATGGGCTTCGTCACGAATCCGCTGGAGCAAACGCAGCGCGCCGGAATCCTCCGGCAAACGCAACGGCAGCGCGCGCCCGGGTCGATAAATCTCCTCGAATTCCTTGGCCAAGCCGATGATGGGAAGTTCGTGCAAGCCAAGTCGCTGCAATTCGCGACAGGCGGAGGAAAGCTGGCCTTTGCCGCCATCGACGATAATGAGGTCCGGCAGCCTAACGAGCGGCGGCGACGCCCCCTCCTTGTCATCCCGAGCCGGCGCAGCGCGGCGAGGAACCTCGCAAGCCTTCCTCGGCGAGGTTTCGACAAGGAACGTCACACGCGCCTTGCGAGGTCCCTCACCGTCCATTGGCGGTTCGGGATGACAATGTTGAACGCGAGCGAGTGTTTCCGCCGGGTTTTCTTGCGAAAACTCGGCCGCGTCTGGATTCCCTGCGCGCGCCTGCAGAAGGACGCGCGAGTAACGTCGCCTAACGACTTCGGCCATGCTCGCAAAATCATCCTGACCTTCCACGGTGCGAATGCGATAGCGCCGGTAATTGTTCTTGTCCGGCACGCCGTCGCGGAACGAGACCATCGAGGCGACGACGTGGGTGGTGGAGATATTCGAAATATCGAAGCATTCCATCACTCGCGGCAAATCCGGTAACTGCAACGCGTCGGCGAGCGCCCGCACATCGGTCTGCGGGTCGATCGCGCTGGGCAAAGTGTGGCGCGTAAAACGGCGCGTCGGCTTGGTCGTGCGCCGCAAATCCTCGAGCATGTTGCGCAACTCCGCCGCCCTCTCGAAATCGAGTTTCTCCGCCGCTTTCCTCATCTCCTCTTCGAGCGTGGCGATCATCTCGCGGGAATGGCCTTCCAAAAAATCCGCGGCCTGCGCGACTCGCTCGCGATAAGTCGCGGCGTCGATCTCGCTCAAGCGCATCGGCACCTGGTAAGTGGATGATTTCAGTTCGCGCTCCGTCGGCGCGCCGCGGCCAAAGGTCAGCACTCCGAATTTTTTGCGCATGAAATTCAACGTTTGCCGCAGTGCCCCGGCATGCGCGTACGGACCAAAATAACGCGCTCCATCGTCCTTCTTGAAACGGGCCAAACGAAAGCGAGGCCATTCCTCCGTCGGGTCCACCTTCACGACGAGAAAGCGCTTGTCGTCGCGAAACGAGATGTTGTAACGCGGCCGGTATTCCTTGATCAGCTTGCCTTCGAGGAGGAGCGATTCCGCTTCGCTCGCCACGGTGTGGGTCTCAAAATCCCAGACCGCCTCGAGCATGGCGCGGGTCTTGAGATCGGCGACCGCGATTTTCGAAGGCATGAAGTACGAGCCGACCCTTTTCCGCAGGTCGCGCGCCTTGCCGACATAGATGACGCGGCCAAACCGGTCGCGCATCAAATACACGCCCGGTTTATGCGGCACTTCGTGCACTTTTTTATTGAGATCGGGCTTTTCTTTCGACAGCGGCATGAGCCTGAGAGATTACTCGCGAATGTGGGATGTGGCCATCGTGGGCGGCGGGCCCGCCGGGTCAAGTTGCGCTGCCTTTTGCGCGACGGCAGGTCTGCGCACAGTTGTGCTCGAGCGCGATAAATTTCCTCGCGAAAAAGTCTGCGGCGATTGCCTCAATCCCGATTGCTGGCCGATTCTCCAGCGGCTCAAGGTCGAAGAGCAAACGCACAAGGCCGCGCACGTCGCGTTGGAATTCGTCGAGTTCATCGATCGCTCCGGCCGATCACTGCGCGTAGCTCTTCCGCCGGGGGCCGAGATTGCGCTAAAGCGCAGTATTTTCGATTCGATTCTGCTCCAGCGCGCGCGAGAGCTCGGTGCAGAAATTCACGAGCAAACAACCCTCGGTGCAATCTCGCGAGCTAACGATTCCTGGCAATTGACTACAACGGCAGGAAAACAATTTTCGGCTCGTGTTCTCGTCGGTGCCGATGGACGCAATTCCACTGTCGCCCGTTTGCTGGGGTTGTTCCCGCGCGCGCCGAAGGAGCGGGTTGCGCTTCAGGCGCACGTTCCGTTGCCGGCAAATTTTGGGAATCGCGTGGTGTTGCAGTGGCTCCCCCACGGTTATTCCGGACAGGCGCCGGTGAACGAACGAGAATTGAACGTGTGCCTCGTCGCCGAAGCAAAATCGATTGCCACGCTGCGCGACTGGGCTAGCCGACAATTTGGACTCGCGCCTTCGCAACGCTGGCGCACGATCACACCGCTGACTCGCGCCGCGCTTCCTCCGGCGCAGGAAAATCTGCTTTTGATCGGGGACGCCGCCCGGGTCGTCGAGCCTTTTACTGGTGAAGGAATTTATTACGCGATGAGCTCGGGCGAGCTTGCTGCGACATCGATCAGCCGGGGCGAGTCCGCACGTTATGCGTCTGCTCACCGCCGACTTTATGCGGGCCGTTTATGGATCAACACCCTCGCGCGCGCGGCGGTCGTGTCGCCTGGGTTCGCAGCAATCGCCTTTCGCTGCGCGCAGTTTCAACCGGCGTTGTTGCACTGGCTCACCAGGAAAGTCGCCTCAGGGCGATAGCTAAATTGTGTTAATCTGAACCAGGCGCCACAGTCACAGTTATGAGATCGACTCTTAGGGCGTACTGAGGTAATAAACTTCCACCAGCCCTACGCCGGTCGTGCCATTTGATCCGCTTACGATCGCGGTGTAAGCGCCGGGCGCGAGGGTGCGATGAAGGGCACTTTCCTTTGCATCACCTGGCTGCAGACTCTCCGGAATCTGATCGGATTCGCTGTCCTGCTGCCAATCATCGTTCTGCGCGATCGTGTCCCCGTTGCCATCGTGCAGCTCAATCACAGGATCGTTCAAGGCGCCCGTGATGTTGAACGGCGGGTTACTCAAGGTCGGACCCAGCGCGCGCAGGACCACCGTGGCGCTGCCATCGGTGTCCGGGCCGATGATAACACCCCCGATCATCACCATATCTCCGGTGTCGACAAAGCCGCGCGTGCTGATGTTAGCCAGAAACGAGCTACTACTCACAGCCTCATCCAGATCATAGACTTCGACCAACGCATTACCAGTGCCGTTGTCCTTCCCGCTTAAGATCGCGGTGTATGCTCCTGGATCAAGGGTCATGACGATGGCGGACTCGAGATCATTGCTTGGGGCGAGATTGGTTGCTTCTATTTCGGCTTGCTCCGATTGGCCGGTGGCGTCGTTGATTTTCCAGTTATCGTTCGTAGCTACAACGATATCGTTACCCTGATCGTCGCTCGTATGTAGTGAGAGAGTTGGATTGGCCAAAACCCCGGGAACATTAAACGGCGGATCGGCCAGGCTAGGTCCGAGTCCACGGATGATTACTTTCTTGGCTGCGTTACCCTGCACGATGAAGCCGACAATGCCGACGTTATTTCCCGTGAGCACCTCGAGGCGAGTGGAGATGTTTCTAAGAGTGGCAGATGCGGGCGAAACGGTACCTGGGGGCGGCCCGAAAGCCAATCCGCCGACATGATCAAAGCTGACAAACGCGCTCTCCGTGCCAGTGCTGTCAAACAGTACGATGGAATTGTCACTGTTATCGCCAGCATAGACCTCGTTGTCTTGAGTATCGAAAGCCAATGCTCCCGCTCGAATGTTCGACGCAAAGACGCTGAGCACGCCCGCAGGAGTGATTTTGACGATTCGGTCATTGAAGTTATCGGCGACGAAGACGTTGTCAGAGCCGTCAATCGCGATGCCAATTGGGTTGTTCAGCCCCGAAATGAATGTCGTGATTGTTCCGTCGGGTGCGATTTCGCGAACTGTGCCGTCCGCGTGAGCGGTTACGAACAAATTACCCGCGCTGTCGAAAGCGAGACCAATCGGAATCGGTATAGAAAGAGGAGGAGCAAATGTGCTCTGCGCGCCATCCGGTGTGAATTTGAAGATCGCGCCGCTTCCTCCATCTGCTTCGTAAATGTTCCCGCGGCCATCAATGGCGAGCGCTTGTGGCCCGCTCAGGGCCGAAGCAAAGACGCTTTCTTCTCCGGTCGTCGTGAACTTGGTGATCGTCCCGTCGCCATTACTCGCTACGTAAACATTATTCGCTGCGTCCAAAACTACGCCAGTCGGGGTGCTTAGCCCGGTCGCAAAGGTTGTCGCATTACCGGCGCTATCGAAAACATTGATCTCGCCGGTGAACTCTCCGGCCGCGTAAAGGTCGGCGTAGATGGCTTGGCTTGGTATCATCATGGCGACCGCGGACAAGGCAGCAATAATAATGGTTTTCATAACAGGTT
>JAICXG010000076.1 GCA_025980625.1 Chthoniobacterales bacterium | reverse complement strand
TCGCCCAGGCGCTCGCGACCAATCTCGAGGGATCGTTAGGCGCGCGCGATGTCGTGGCTTATCCCTGGCCCGCGGGTGGGATCCCTCGTCGTTCGATCGTGGTCGACGTGCGGCAATTCCATGCCATCAGCGGTGTCGATGGGGTCCTCGATTTTTCCTGGCGGATGGTCAATTCGAGCAACGGCATCGCGATTGCGCGCGGGACGGCGCTTTTGCGCGAGCCGATTCGCGGTGATGGCTACGCGGCCGTGGTCGCGGCCGAGAGCCGCCTGCTCGCACGCGCCGCCGAAGAAATCGCGCGTTCCTACCGAGGGCGGGATTAGGGTCAGTTGCGCTCACCCGGCGCTTCCGATAGCCTGAGCGCCAATGGCGAAATCCGGTCTTGGCAAAGGTCTGGGCGCATTGATCAGCGTGTCGCCCGCGCTCCGTTCGCCGGAACCGACTGCGGGCGAACAGGTGCAACAAGTCCCGCTCGCCAGGATTGTGCCGAGCCCGCTTCAGCCGCGCCGGGAGTTTGCCCGGGAAGCGCTCGAGGAACTAGTCGACTCGATCCGGCAACGCGGCATCATCCAGCCGCTTATCGTTAGGCCGGTGCGCGACAACTACGAGCTGATCGCGGGCGAGCGCCGCTGGCGCGCGGCCAAGCAGGTCGGCCTGAACGAAGCGCCCGTCATCGTTAGGCAAGCGAGCGACCTCGAAGTGCTCGAGCTTTCCCTGATCGAAAATCTGCAACGCGCCGATCTGAACCCGATCGAGGAAGCCCACGCCTATGCGCGGCTCGCGAACGAGTTTGGCATGCACCAGGAGGAGATCGCGCAGAAGGTCGGCAAGAGCCGCACCTCAGTGGCCAACAGCATGCGCCTGCTCGATCTCGATCCCCAGATCCAAACCTGGGTCGTGCAGAACCTGCTCTCGGTCGGGCACGCCAAGGTTTTGCTTGGCCTCAAATCGCAGGAAGACCAGCGAGTGATGGCGGAAAAAATCCTGCGCCAAAGTTCCACCGTGCGCACCACCGAGCGGATGGTCGCGCGCCACCTTGGCAGACTCGCCGGCACCCGCCGAAAAAAGCAGGCGGTGCAGATCAGTTCCGCGTCGCTCAGCGATCTCGAGAACCGGCTGCAACAGCATCTTGCGACCCATGTCGCGATTCACCACGGAGAAAAACGCGGGAAGATCGAGATCGAATACTACGGCGAAGACGACCTGGATCGAGTCATCACCGCACTCGGGCTGCCACCGGTTGCCTAACGACGATCGTGTCGCGGTTCGCCTGGACTCTGCTCGCGATTCTTCTTCTCAGCGGTTGCGCGCGCAAAGCGCCCGATTTTGGAGAACCGTGGAAGGATTTTTCCGGCCCCGCCGCGCTCGCGCATGTCCAGACGCTGGTCGATTTCGGGCCCCGGCCGCCGGATTCGAAGGCGCTGCAAAAATCGCGCGATTACATTCGCAAGAATCTCACGCAATTCGGCTGGCACGTGCGCGAACAGAAATTCGCCGAGCAAACTCCGCGCGGCAAAGTCAACTTCGTCAACCTGATCGCGCGGCACGGTGCGCGCCCGAAAAAGGAGAAGCGCTTTCTTCTTTGCTCGCATTACGACACCAAGACTTTTGACACGATTCGTTTTCTTGGCGCGAATGATGGCGGCTCGAGCACCGGCGCGCTGATTGAGATGGCGCGCGTCCTTCATCTTCACCCCGACCTGGCGCAAAGGATCGACCTGGTCTTTTTCGACGGAGAAGAAGCCTACGAAAAGTTCACCGAGACCGATGGCCTTTACGGCAGTCGATATTTCGCGCGCCGGATACAGGCGATGAAACGAACGGCCCGGTTTCGCGGCGGCATTCTCTGGGACATGATCGGCGATCGCAGCCTAACGATCACGCTTCCGCTCAATTCGCCGCCGGAGATGGCGCGCGACATCTTCGCCTCGGCGGACGCATTGCAGGCGCGCGACCATTTCACCTACTACACGAGCGATGTCCTGGACGATCACACACCGCTCAACGACCTCGCCATTCCAGCGATTGATTTGATCGATTTCGATTATCCGCCCTGGCACACCGCCGGCGACACGATCGACAAACTGAGCGCGCAAAGTCTCCAGACGGTCGGTGCGGTGACGGCGTACTATCTGGCGAAATTTGCCTTTCGATGAAACGCGATCTGCGTTTCCTTCGTGACGAAGCCCGCACTAAGAAAAACAATGGCACGTCCCAAATCAAAGAACGTCGGCGTCATCGGGCTCGGCATTATTGGCTCGCGCGTCGCCGCCACCCTCCGTAACCGCGGCTTCCAGGTTTTCGTCTGGAATCGCACCCCGCGGCTGGAGCCGAACTTCGTCGGTTCGCCCGCGGAAGTCGCCGAGCTTTGCAATTTCATCCAGATTTTTGTTTCCGACGACGGAGCCCTGCTCGAAATCGTGCGCCTGCTCGTGCCGGTGCTGACCGCGCAGCACGTCGTCGTTGCCCATTGCACCGTCGCGCCGGACAGCATGCGGTCGGCAGCGCAATTGGTCGAACGGCGCGGGGCGCGTTTTCTCGAAGCGCCCTTCACCGGGAGCAAGGTGGCGGCGGAAAACGGGCAGCTCGTCTATTATATCGGCGGCGACGAGATGGCGCTGAAACAAGCGCGTCCGATTCTGGAAGCGAGCAGCAAAGAGATTATCCCGATCGGCGAAATCGGGAGCGCTTCGATCATTAAAGTAACGACCAATATCGTCACGGCCGCGACTGCGCAGATCGCCGCGGAAGCCCTCGCGATCGTTAGGCGAGCGGGCATTGCGGGTGAAATCTTCAGCCGCGCGATGAAGAGCAACGCAAGCAACTCGGGCACGATCGAGATGAAAGCGCCGATGATGTTGAAGGGCGATTTCGAGCCGCACTTTTCCGTCAAGCACATGCTCAAGGATGTGCGGATCGCAGAGAAACTGGCGCGTGGCTTCGGGCTCGAGGTGCCGATGGCCGAAGTCGCAAGCGACGCGCTGCTCGCCGAGATGAAGCAGGGCCGGGGCGACGCTGATTACTCCTCGGTGGCGCAGCGCTATTTCCCGGTCTCGGCGAAGCCGTTCATGCCCGCGATCGAGAAACCGCGCGTCGAAAGGAAGGAAGAAGCGATCGAGAAAACCGGCGAATCGGAAACGAAAACGGAAAAGTTGAAAGGGGAAACAAAGGTGGGCGAGGGCGGACCTTTTAAAATCGAGACCGAGGCGGCAAAGCCGATAGCAAGCAAGCCGGCGGAAACAATAAGAGAAGAAGCAAAGCTTGCCGAACAACCACCTGAAAAAGTAGAAGCTGAACCGGCAAAGCCCGGAGAGGATTCTCAATCGGGCGAGGCGGAATCCGAAGCAACGGCATCGGAGGAGCCAAAGCTTGCCGAAGTCGCAGCGGCGGAGAAAAAACGCGACGAACCGCGGGCGCAATCTGAAGCTGCGAGCGAACCGACGACCGAGAACGAGGAAGCAGACATTAAGAAAGAGGAGATCTCGCCGGTGAATCTCTCGGGTGGGCTGCGCGGCTGGTTGAGCCGGCTTGTTTCCGGGCGTCCTTGATCGTTAGGCCGATGCCGCTCTTCGATCTTTCCGACCGGGTGAAGATTCGCCTCACCGGCAGCGATCGGGTTCGTTTCCTCAACGGGCAGGTGACAAACGACGTCAGGAAGGCGAGTTCAAATCTCTCGCTTCCTGCCTGCGTGCTGAATACGAAAGGCAAAATCGACGCCTTTGTTTTCATCAGCGCCGGAGCGGAGGAGTTGTTCCTCGATGGCGATCCGGAACTGGCTGAGACCCTCGCGCAACGGCTCGATCGTTATGTCATCGCCGATGATGTGGTGGTCGCAGAAGTCACCGCCGAGTTTTCGCTCTTCCACATCATCGGGAAGCCGGAGCCGACTTTGCCTAACAATGGAAACTGGCGGCGCGGCAAGCGCTTCGGCACGGCGGGATGGGATTTGGTCGTGCCGGCGCCGGATCACGATCGCGTCCTGCAATTGCTCGTGGCTCACTACCCGCTCTGCGATGCGGATTGCGCCGAGCAGTTGCGGATCGAGCAGGGTATCCCGCGCTGGGGACGCGAGCTCACGAACGAGATCATCCCGGTTGAAGCGAATCTGGCGGATGAGGCGATCGATTATGCCAAGGGTTGCTACATTGGGCAGGAAGTCATCTCGCGCATGAAGATGTCGGGCCAGACGAACAAGCGGCTCCGCGGGTTGATCTCGGTAAGCGGTGCGTCCCTGGCGGCTGGCATGCGCCTAACGAGGCATGAGGCAAACAAGGAGGTCGGTTGGGTTACGAGCGCACTGCGCAGTTCGCGATTGGGCAAGGAGATTGCGCTCGGTTACGTCAAGCGTGGACACAACGAAATCGGGACGGGGCTTTTCGCGCGGCAAGACGAGGACGCCAGCACGGCTCTCGAGGTTGAAGTAACGGGATTGCCCTTCGGCACCGTTGACCGTCCGCTTCAGGCTCCCTAACTTTCGGCCTCACTCGCAATGGCCAGGGTTTCGATCAGGAACGTCTCGAATACGTGTCTCGGCGAGAAAGCCCGCGAGGTCGCGGCGGTTAATAATGTTAGTATCGAGATTGAGGAGCGGGAGTTCGTCGCGCTGCTTGGCCCGTTGGGTTGCGGAAACTCAACCCTGCTCCGGATGATCGCCGGCCTCGAAGCAATCTCGCAAGGCGACATCTACATCGGCGACAAACGGGTCAACGACCTCGCCCCGAAAGACCGCGAGATCGCGCTGGTGTTCCAAGATTACGCGCTCTACCCGCACATGAGCGTCTACGACAATGTCTCCTTTGGTTTGAAACTGCGGAAATTTCCCGAGCGGGAAATCAAACGACGGGTGACGGACGCCGCGAGCATCCTCGGGATCGAAGAGCTGCTCGATCGCAAACCAAAGTCGCTTTCCGGCGCGCAGCGGCAGCGCGTCGCGGTCGCGCGCGCCGTCGTTAGGCAAGCGAAGGTGTTCCTGGTCGACGCGCCGCTCTCGAACTTCGATGCCAGGATGCGGAGCGAAATCGTCAAGCTTCATCAGCGGCTTCACGCCACGATGATCTACGCCACGCACGACCCGCTCGAAGCGATGACGATAGCGGACCGCATCATAATAATGAACGAAGGTCTGGTGCAGCAGAACGACGCGCCGCTTCGTCTCTACAACGAGCCGGCCAATCTTTTCGTCGCCGGGTTTCTCGGCAGCCCGCCGATGAACTTCATTTCCGGCACGCTCAGGGACGAGGGAGAAAAGATCCGCTTCCGCGAGTTGGATGGTGGCACGATCGACATCGCCTTCTCCGCCTCGGAGCGCCCAGCCGCGCGGGCGTTTGTGGGGAAAAATGTTATCCTCGGGATTCGTCCGGAAGATCTCGAGGTCGCACAATTTAGCCGTAAAGAAGGCAGGGCGACGGGGACCGGTTTCCCGGCGCTGGTCGATCTGGTCCAGCCGATGGGCGCCGAGACCATTCTTCATTTGGAGACCGGCGCCCACACGATCGTTTGTCGCAGCGAGAAGGCGTTCGATCATCGCGAGGCCGGCCATCGGCTCCAGTTCGAGATCGACCTCGCAAAGACGCATCTCTTCGATCCCGAATCGTCAGCGCGGCTGCGCTAACGCAGCTCCCGCCGAAGGCGTTTTTTCCTGCAAGAGTTTTGCTTGCGGTGGAACACGGGGTGCGCGTATAAACGGCAATCTCTTTCCCCAACCAAGATATGGAGGTCAATGTGAACCAACGTCTACTGGCCGAAATCGGCCGCACGCAACGGCTCGAAATTCTCAACACCCTCAAGCGCACCCGTGGGCTCTCCGTCAACGAACTGGTGGCGCGGATGAAGATGAGTTACATGGGCATCAAACAACATTGTCTCACCCTCGAGCGCGACGGTTATCTCGACACCTGGCGACGCCCGCAAAAAATGGGCCGGCCGGAAATGGTTTATCGGCTCACCCGGCGGAGCCACGGGCTTTTCCAGGCCGACAGCAATGCCTTTACGCTCGAGCTGCTGCAATCGATCGAGGAAATCTACGGCCCAAATGCGCCCGAGAAATTGCTCTACAATTTGTTTGAGCGGAAGACCAGTGAACTCAAGGAAAGGGTAAAAGGCGCGACCGTGGAGGAGCGCGCCAAATCGCTCGCCGCGATCCGCGATGAGGAAGGTCACATGGCGCAGTTCGTCAACGAGCCGGGCGAAGGCGGCCCGCAGATTCTGGAGTGCCATTCGCCGATCATGAACCTGATCGAGAAGTACGAGATCATCGGCCGCTTGGAACAGGAGATGTTTGAGAAGCTGCTCGCCACACCGGTGCGCCGGGAAGAGACGCGCACCTCGGGTCTCTACGAAGCGGCATTTTATTTCGGGCTCTAGCGGCGCTCTGCTCTCGACGGGCGTGGTGGCGCACCCATCGGCGTGCTGGCGACGAACCTTCCTTCCCGCGTGAACGCCCGCTGGAATTTACGCTTTCGCACCCGGCGAATTTCGTTTCGTTAGGGAATGCCTGCGCGATTTCCGGCCGCGATCATCGAAAACCTCGAGCCGCTCATCGAGGGCGGGCGGTATGCTATCAAACGCGTGGTGGGCGAGGACGTGGTAGTCGAGGCCGACATTTTCAAGGACGGGCACGACATCGTCGCCGCGGCGCTGAAATGGCGGGTCGTCGGTCAGCGCGAATGGCACGAGAGCGCGATGCGCTTCGTCGATAACGATCGTTGGCGCGGCATCTTTTCCGTCTACGAAAACGCCACTTACGAATACTCGGTCGAAGCTTGGACCGACGTTTTCGCCGGCTGGCAGCACGAGTACGCCACCAAATTCAATGCTGGCCTGGCAAATCTTACGAGCGAGAAACTCGAAGGCGCAGCGCTCCTCATGGCCGCCGCCAAACGCGCCCGCGGCACGGATGCCAGGCGCCTGCGTGAGCTGGCCGAAAAAATGCGCACCGCCGATCATTCCGAGGTTAACCGGATCGCGCACCTCGGCGAGCTGGAGGTGTTGATGGCGACCTATGCCGCGCGCTCCGGCGCGACCCAGTATGCGCCTGCTCCGCGCGTCATCGTGGATCGTGTCGCTGCGCGCAGCGCCGCCTGGTATGAATTTTTTCCGCGCTCGGCCGAAGGCCGCGCCGACCGCGGCTCGACGTTGCGCGGATGTCTCGGCCGGATCGACGACGCCAAAGGGATGGGGTTCGACGTCATCTATTTCCCGCCGATTCATCCGATCGGGCTAACGAATCGCAAAGGGCGCAACAATTCCGTGACTTCCAAGCCGGAGGATCCCGGCGTCCCTTACGCCATTGGCAATCGTCATCTCGGGCTGCCGAACGGCGGCGGGCACAAGGACGTCGAACCGTCGTTAGGCACAATCGACGATTTCGATTGGCTGGAAAAACAGGTCCGGCAGCGCGGGATGGAGATCGCGCTCGATTTCGCGATCAATTGCTCGCCCGATCACCCCTACGTTGCGCAGCATCCGGAATGGTTTTACAAACGTCCCGACGGCACGATGAAATATGCCGAGAACCCGCCGAAGAAATACGAAGATATCTACCCGCTCAACTTCGCCTGCTCGAACTGGCAGGAGCTATGGGACGAGGTGACAAGTATCATTCTTTTTTGGGCAGAGCACGGCGTGCGCATTTTTCGGGTCGATAACCCGCACACCAAGCCGGTGGCTTTTTGGGAGTATCTCATCGCGCAGGTGCGGAAGAGATATCCCAATGTTATCTTTCTCTCTGAAGCCTTTACCCGGCCCAAAATGATGAAAGCACTAGCCAAGGCGGGCTTTAGCCAGAGTTATACCTACTTTACCTGGCGCACGAGTAAGCAGGAACTGACCGACTATTTTACCGAGCTCACTCACACCGAGATGCGGGAATACTTTCGCGGCAATCTCTTCACCAACACGCCCGACATCCTGCCGCTTCATCTCCAGACGGGTGGCCGGCCCATGTTTCAGATCCGCGCCGTGCTCGCCGCGACCTTATCAAGCCTTTACGGCATCTACAGTGGCTTTGAGCTATGCGAAAATGCCGCCCTTCCCGGTCGCGAAGAATACATCGATTCGGAGAAATACCAGTTCAAGAAACGCGACTGGGACGCGCCCGGAAACATCAAGGAACTCATCACTAACCTAAACCGCATCCGGCGAGAAAACCGGGCGCTCCATTTCTACGATAATCTACGTTTCCATTCGATTGATAACGACGCCCTCCTTTTCTACAGCAAGGTGACGCCGGCGCGTGACAGCATCATCCTCATCATCGTAAACCTCGATCCGGTTTATACCCAGAGCGGCTGGCTCGATGCGCCGACCGAGTTATTTGGTGAAATCGGTAGTGACAGCTACGAGCTGCACGACCTCCTGACTAACGATCGCTACATCTGGCATGGCCGCCGTAACTACGTTGCGCTCCATCCCGGCGTCCAACCAGCCCACATCCTCCGCGTCCGCCGCCTCTAGTTATCCTGAGCGCAGTCGAGGAATCCTTTGCTAGCGAAAGCGAGCGCTACATGTGGTGCGGCTTCTTCTTACTCATATCCTGTGGAATTTCGGCCGGCACTGCTGAGTCATCCGGCGGGCTGAGCTTGGTGCCTTGGATATGTCGGTCAGGCATTGTGTCAGCGAAGGTCGGCAGGTTATGCGCGCGCACCTGAGTCGCCGCCTCGAACCCGGAGGCCAGCTTGATTAAAGTAGGCTCGCTGAAAGCTGTGCCGAAGAAGCTGATCCCAAGCGGCGTGCCCAAGACAATCCCGGCCGGCACTTGCACGATCGGATAACCCGGGGCAGCCGCCAGGCCCGACGTGCCGTAGATGAAGTGATCCCCATAGATCAGATCAGTTGACCATGCCGGGTTATCGGTTGCCGACACGACTGCATCCAGGCGAAATCGCCTTATGGCTGCGTCGATCCCGTTCACGCCCGCGTCATGATCGATCTTAAGAGCTTGTTTGTAGGAAAGGCCAAAGTGTGGGTCGACGAAATTGGGATCGAGCCTGACCGTCTCGGCGACGCGGAAGATGTCCTGATTGAAGAACGGCATCTCGACATTCGCGTGGTCGATATTGAATTGGATGGCATCGGCGAGTGTCCCACCGGCGACCGGAACCCCCACGCGGGTCGCGAAATAGTTCGCGATATCTCCCTTGAAGTCATAGACGAGGACAAAGAATTCTCCATCTGCCGATGGGAAGGTGAAACCCTCCGCGTCCAGGTCAATAACTGTCGCGCCGGCGGCGGTCAACGCGCTCACCGCCTTCTCGAAGGCAGCCAGGATGCGTTTCGGCGTAGGAACGTTCGGGTCGAAGCCAGTTAGTCCGGCGCGGGTCAGTCCGAGTCTGGCGCCTTGCAAGCCGTTGGGATCGACAAACTGGGTGTAATCTTCCGGGATATCTGTCGGTCGTGTCCGGCCGGTGAATTGCCAGCCGAGTGGGACACCGCCGGTCGCAGGGTCACGACCGTCGTAGGTGCGGTTTTGAATAACCCCGAGGGCAGCGGCGGCATCGGCCACAGTCCGGGCGTGCGGTCCGACTGTATCCTGAGTATGCGAGATTGGTACAACGCCCGCGCGACTCGTGAGACCGACGGTTGGCTTGATCGCGACTACGCCGTTTGCGTTACCCGGACAGACGATGCTGCCATCGGTTTCAGTGCCGAAGGAAACGGTGGCAAAGTTGGCTGAAGCCGCCGCTCCAGAACCGGCGCTCGAGCCACAGGGATTGCGATCGAGGGCATAGGGATTGTTGGTCTGTCCGCCGCGACCTGACCAGCCGCTGGTCGATTCGAAGGAGCGGAAGTTGGCCCATTCCGACAGGTTAGTTTTGCCCAGGATAACGGCGCCGCCGGCACGCAGGTTGGCGGCGACAGTTGAGTCATGGAGAGCCGGTTGCCCAAAGAGTGCAAAGGACCCGGCAGTCGTCTGCATTTTGTCACCGGTATCGATATTATCCTTGAGCAGCACCGGGATGCCGTGCAAAGGCCCAAGGATTTGACCATGCTGGCGCAGGTCGTCGGCGTGTTGGGCGAGCTTAAGCGCATCGGGGTTCAGCTCGATGACGGCGTTCACGCCTTCGGGCCGCTGGTCGAGGGCCTTGATTCGGGCGAGATAGAACTCGGTCAGTGCTACAGAAGTGAGTTTGCCGCTGGCCATCGCCGCTTGGAGCTGAGCAACGGTCGCTTCGTTATACCTGGTCGGTACACCGTCCTCCCGCCCCGCCCGGGCGGTGAGGGTCGATGCAGCAATAACTGCGATGAGGATGAGTTTGTTTGGGATTTTCATTGTGGTTTGTGGTCTTGGCTGCCTGATCAATTTCTTCGTGTCGTGAAAAATCGCGCCGGCCGATGAAAACACCGGAAAGAAACCGGCATCCATCTCTTCGCGGGCCGAGCAAAGATCGGCCGCATGGTTCGAAAAGCTGAAGACGGATTATCCGCTCCAGCCGGTATCTCTGTTACGGGTTACTTGGCGTAGATGAACCGATGAGTTCGCTCAGTTCATCTCCAATGGCACTTTTGCCTTGGGCGCCGGGAAAGCGTCATCAAGCTCGCCTAAGTCGCGCCCGGTCAGTCGCAAATCTAACGCACCGCAATTCTCGCGCACGTGATCGAGATTGCTCGCTTTGGGAATCGCAATCACGTCGCGTTGCAGTAACCAGGCGAGAGCAACTTGTGCCGGTGTAGCATCGTGGCGCTCCGCGACTAACCGCACAGCCCGATTTCCAAGCAATGCCTTTTGACCGGCGCGAGAATGTCCGACCGGCGAGTAAGCCATGATCGGGAGACCGTGGTTCTGAGACCACGGCAGAAGATCAAATTCAACCCCGCGATGCTCGAGGTTATAAAGGACCTGGTTGGTTACGATCTCGTCACCGCCCGGTAAGCCGAACGCTTCCTTCATATCGGCAGTGTCGAAGTTACTCACGCCGTAATCGAGAATCTTGCCGGCGCGTCGCAAGGTTTGAAAGGCTTCGATTGTTTCGTTCAACGGCACCGAACCGCGCCAATGAAGCAGATAACAATCAAGGTAATCGGTGTGGAGACGCTGCAGGCTGCGTTCGCAAGCCTGGATCGTGCTCTTTCGCGTCGCATTGTGCGGGTAAACTTTGCTGACGACAAACACCTGGCCGCGCCGGCCCTTGATGACTTCGGCGATTACTTCTTCGGCTCCGCCTTCGCCATACATCTCCGCGGTGTCGATGAGAGTCATTCCCAGATCGATTCCGAGACGGAGCGCAGCCATTTCTGTTTTGCGCTTCGACCGATCTTCGCCCATCCGCCACGTTCCCTGGCCAAGGATGGGAACCTGTCTTCCGCTGGGTAGCTCTAGTGTCTTAACAGAACTCATGGCCCAAGGACCGGGGTATCTAACGACGCACCGCGCCGTCGGCGAGATAGGGCGCAAGAAACTTGCGGATAGCCGGAGCAGGCATGGCACCGGCTTGCCGGCCCAGCTCTAATCCATCCCTGAATATCACCATCGTCGGAATGGCACTGATGTGATAGC